>NZ_JBFRGY010000005.1:0-238699 GCF_052115565.1 Microbacterium sp. 2MCAF23
CGGGCAGAAGATGCTCGGACTGATCCATGCGGCCGCCGTGATCGATGGGATCTACGACCGGCTCACCCAGCAGGCCCGGATGGTGCAGGTCGCGAACACGGCAGCCGTGAAAGACGCCACTGCGGGACGGACACCGGATCCGGACGCTCCGGGCGATTCGGACGATGACCGCAGCATCGACCAGCTCCGCGCRGACCTCTGCGCCGACACCCTCCTCACSGGYGCCSCGTCMGGGCACGACACGACCGCGGGSYTGCTSKCCGCGATCCAGGCRCGRGTSGAAGTCACAGTCCCCGTGTTCACCGCGATGGCCGCCGACACCGCGGTCGCAGGTCTCGGCTCCACGTTCGGGATCCGCACCGAGCAACCCGCCGAACTCGCCGGTGGGCAACCCATCGACACGCACACCGCCCGCATCCTCGCCGGTAACGCCGTCGCTTGGGAACGCGTGCTCACGCATCCGATCACCGGGGCGATCCTCGCCGTCGACCACTACCGGCCCAACACCGACCTGCGCCGACTCCTGCACGCCAGAGACTCCCGATGCCGATTCCCCACCTGCGGACTCCCACCCGCCGCCCAAGACCTCGACCACACCATCGACGCCGCCTACGGCGGCGCCACCGAAGAAGGCAACCTCGGCGGGCTCTGCCGACGCCACCACGTCCTCAAACACCAGACGGCGTGGAAAGTGAAACAACGCGGCGCCGGGGTCCTGGAATGGACCAGCCCCGCCGGATCCACCTACATCGACAAGCCACCCGCACCCGTCACCTTCACCACCGAAGACCCGGAACCGGATCCACCACTCATCGACGAAACCGCGCCGTTCTGATGCAGTCCTGAGCGTGTCGGCAGGATCCCGTGGCGGGGCGCTTCGACAAGCTCAGAGACAGACGGGCTCAGCGCCCCTCACCGGAGGATGACGCTGGCCTCGGACGTGTACGCCGAGAACGTCACCGACTCCTGCGCGTACAGCCGGATCCCGTCCGCGTCGTGCGAGAGGTAGCCGATCGCCACGTCCTGGCCGAGGGTGAGCGCGTAGTCGCCGCCGCGCATCGTGAGCACGATCGCACCGTCGAGCGCCGGCGCGAACACGATGGTGCCGTCGTCACCGAGCAGCCGGCGCAGATGCTCGTGCACGGGGTAGCCGTGATCGACGGTCTCGGAGGCCGCGGTGTACAGCTCGGCCGAGAGCAGCAGCGCGTACGGGCCCTGCACACCGACAGTACGGAGCACCGTGAGCGCCCGCGCGACCGCCGCCGGCAGCTCGCGCGGATCCGCGGGCACCGGGATCGTCGCGTTCGAGCTGCTCGCGACGATGCCCTGCACGCCCGCCGCGTCGGAGCCGGCGAACACCAGGGTGTCCTCGGCGGTGGCAAGCGCCTCCACGGCATCCTTCACGGGCTGCCAGTCGGAGTCCTGCGCACCGCGGTCGACGTCGTCGACGGCGGCACGGGTGACGGTGAACTCTGCGCGCAGCTCGATCAGCGGCTGCACTCGCCGGCGCCGCGCCTGCACGGCGGGGGCGGGAGCGTCGATGGCCTCGAGGTGCCCCGTGCCGACGGCCGACAACGCGGTGCCATCCGGTTCCGGCACATCCACGACGCGGCGCCCCGCGATCCGCGTGATGAAGGTGCGCCGTGCCTCGTCGTCGATCTGGTCCCACGCGGCCGAGGAGATCGGCGCGAGCCTGCGGTGGAGGTTGTCCATGTCTGCGACCTTTCGCTGGGTGGGGGTCAGTGCGCGGCGGCGCTGCGGAGCCCGCCGATGCCCAGGTCCGCCTTCGCGTCGGCATCCGACGGAGCGCCCACCGGAGCGGTCGCCGATGCCGAACCGGGCCCGGGTGGTACGTCGTCGAGGAAGTCGAGGGTGGGCGTGAAGAACAGGGTTCCCGTGCGGGCGGTCGAGAAGTCCAGGATCCGGTCGGTGTTGCCGGGCGGGCTGCCCAGGAACATGTTGCGCAGCATCTGCTCGATCACTCCGGGATCCGCCGCGTAACCGATGAAGTAGGTGCCGAACTCTTCGGTGCCGAGCCGGCCGAACGGCATGTTGTCGCGCAGGATCTGCCGCTGCACGCCGTCGGCGTCGATGACCGTGTTGAGGTGCACGTGGGAGTTGACCGGCTTGATCGCGTCGGGCATCTCGACGTCCTCGAGTTTGCTGCGACCGATCACGCGTTCCTGCTGCTCGACCGACAGCTCTCCCCACGCCTCCAGGTCGTGCGTGTACTTCTGCACGATCACGTAGCTGCCGCCGGCGTATTCCGGATCCTCGTCGGCGACGAGCACGGCGGCCGGGGCGGCGGCGCCCTCGGGGTTCTCAGTGCCGTCAACGAAACCGAGCAGATCGCGCTCGTCGAAGTACTTGAATCCGTGGGTCTCGTCGATGACCACGGCGTGGCCGCGCAGCCGGTCCATGACCTGCCGGGACAGTTCGAAGCAGATGTCCATGTGATGCGCGCGCACATGCAGCAGCAGATCCCCGGGCGTGGCCGGGGCGCGGTGGCGCGGGCCGTCCAGCGGCACGAACGGGTGCAGACCTCTCGGACGCGGCAGCGCGAACATCCGGTCCCAGAACTCGGCGCCGATACCGAGCACGCAGTTCAGCTGATCGTCGGGGATGCGGAACGACACCGATCGCGTGATGCTGGAGAGGTCGGCGAGCACGTCGCGCACGACCTCCTCGCTGCCTTCGTTCACCGTGAGCACGAGGAACAGCGCCGCGCGAGCGGGTGGTGCGACGAACTGCTGAGTGACCACCGGATCCGTCCCCTCCGCGCGCGTTTGCGACGCACGGTCAGCCTGTCACGGGCTCGCATCCGCTTCAAGCCGGTTGTCGCCTGCGTCAGGTGGCCTTGGTCCCTGTCACAGGGCAAGCGACGTGCGGAACCTCCCCCGGAAGCGTCCTCACCCGTCGCTTCCGGAGGGGGCCTTCTTCGCCGGCCGATAGCAGAGCGCGAGCTGGCCGAGACCGCCCGCCACCCCCAGTCCGGCGGCGATCGCCAGCGCGGGCCAGCCCGAGAGCAGCGGGGCCAGCGGGGTGTGCGCCAGCAGGAGGCCGTCCCCGCTGTAGCGGCCGGCCCCGATCGTCGCGATCGCGACCGGAGCGACGGCGAGCACGAGGTTGTACTCCCAGCCGTTGGTCGTGACGAAGAACCCCTTGCGCCCCTGCACCGTCCAGATCGCCACCAACATCAGGGCGACGAATCCGGCCGCCGGAAGCGGGGTGAGCACGCCCGCCGCGAGCCCGAGGCCCGCGAGCACCTCGAGCGATGCCGCCGCTCCGGCATTGAGCAGGCCGGGGCGCATGCCGACGCTCTCGAACCAGGCGGCCCGTCCACGGATCCCGCCCTTGCCGAAGAACTTGTCGAGCCCGTGCGCGGTCAGCGTCAGGCCCAGCAGCAGCCGCAGGATCAGCACCCCCGCATCCACCGCCGTCGAGTCCCCGATCATCGGCCCCGCTCCCTCCGGTCTGCCCGACCCACAGATGTCACCGCTCGGCCTCGTCGTCCTCCGCTGCCCAGCGCTCGCTGTTGGCGCGGAGCACCTCGGGCGCGCGCTCGGCCTCCTCGCGTGTCGCGAAGGGGCCGACCCGCACCAGCGACGGGGACTCGAGGCCGTACTCCACGGCACCCGTGCGGGAGTTGTACCAGTACGAGTGCTCGCCATCGGGCATCCGCACGGTGTGCGCGGCGCCGGGATCCGCCGGGAACACGCTCCACTCGGGGCGCAGGAACGGCTCCGCCAGGTCGGCGCCGTCCACCTGGAAGAGGGCCTCGTCGTCGGTGAGGGTGCGCAGGAACACGGCGGCGTGGCGCGCCGCGCCGCTGCGCAGCTCGTAGGTGTGGCCGGCGACCAGGCTCGACCAGTCATGGATCTCGTTCGCGTCCGCAGACGTCGGTTCGGAAGTCATGCGGGAGATCCTAGGAGCGGATCGCCGGGCACGTCGAGGTAGCCCGCCCTCAGTTCGTCCCGCAGCGCCGGGCGTGTCGTGCGCCAGCCGAGCCGGTCCTTGGCGCGGTCCGCGCGGGCGTGCTGGTCGAGCAGCAGCACCCCGGCGAGCGCCGCGCCGAGGCGCTCGCCTGTCTCCTCCGCGGACTCGGCGCGCACCGTCGCTCCGGCGGCGGACGCCGCCGCCGCGGCGAGCTCGGCGACGGTCTCGTCCGCCTCCGATGCCGCGATGTAGACGTCTTTCTGGTGCGATTCCGCGCCGATGATCCGCACGTACAGGTCGGCGAGGTCGTCGACGTGCACGGTGGCCCAATGCTGGGATCCGTCGCCGATCGACGGCAGCACCGGCTCCTGACCGCTGCGGTCGAGGTCGTCGACGAACCGGCGCGGGATGCCCTGACCGTGCCCGTAGACGATGCCCGGCGCGACCACGACCACCCGCATGCCCTCGCTGTCGTCGGCGAGGAGCCGGCGCGCGGTCTCGTCCATCCAGGCCACGGCGGCGGGCGGCGCAGCGGGCGACTCCTCGGTGAGGTCGAGTCCCGATCCGTACGTCCACAGGCTGCTCGTGTAGACGAACGGCTTGTCGCTCGTGAGCAGGCCCGGCATCACTGCGGCGATGAAGTCCGCATCGTCCGCGCGCGAGGTCGCCGTATGGATCACCCCGTCCGACTCGAGCGCGAGCTCGGATATCGTGCGGGTGTCCTCCTCCGACGCGAGGAACGGATCCGCTCCCGCGGCGCGGACCTGATCCGCGTCGTCCTGGTCGTCGACCAGGGCGGTCACCCGGTAGCCCGCGGCGACGAGCGCCGTCAGGACCGCTTGCCCGATGAAACCGGTCGCGCCGGTCAGCAGCACGCTCATCGATCCTCCTCGTCATCCGATCCCGGATCCGCGGCGATGTCCTCGGGCACCTCGTAGGAGAGCACATACGAGAACAGCTGCCCCTCGCGCTCCTCCGGCTCGACCTCGTAGACCTTGGTCCAGCGCCGGCCGTCCTGCTCCACGTGGCGACGGAGCACCTCGTCGGGTCGTCGCTCGATGAGGAGCAGTCCCTCGAGCCGCTCCACCACGGGGCCGAAGGGCCGGTCGCGCAACTCCGCGGTGTACGTCTCCGGGCTCATCATCGTCGTGTCGCGATGGTCATGGCAACCCCCTTGTGGCACGCCACGCTAGCCCGCCCGGCGCCCCCTCGGCAGGGGTCCGGCCACGGACCTGTCCGCGGGCACAAGAGGCCCTGTGCCGCGGACAGAGCTGACCGAACACGCCGCTCCCTCGGGGCGACCGGATCACGCGGACGGGCTCGCGGCGTAACCTCGCTGTCAGCGACGCGCTGAAGGCAAGACGGAAGCCGCGCAGGATCGACAGGAGTGGACATGACCGACCTCACGGCGGCGGACGCATCCGGCGCAGGGGTGCGATGAGCACGAGCGATCGCGACGAGGGAATCGCCTGGGTCGAACACCACCTGCCCGGCCTGATCGAGAGGGTCTACGCCCGCAGCGTCGAAACACTGGCCGTCTATCAGGACGAGAAGCACGTCTCCACCGGGGAGCTGCGGCGCTCCATCGAGGACAATCTGCGCTTCCTCGTGCACGCTCTTGGGCACCCGGAAGCTCCTCTCGACCCGACCGTGCCGGAGCAGACCGGACGGCGCAGGGCGCACCAGGGCGTGCCACTGCCCGAGGTGCTCCAGGTGTACCGGATCGGGTTCGGGATCCTGTGGGGAGCGCTGGTGGAGCGCGCCACAAAGGACCCGCGCACCGAGACGCTCACGCGCCTGCTGAGCACCTCGACGCGGATCTGGGACGTCGCCGAGGAGCACGCGACCGTCCTCACCGAGGCGTACCGGGCAGCGACCGCAGAGATCATCATCGCGCAGGAGCATCGCCGCGCCGCGTTGGTGGAAGTGCTGCTCACCGGGCATGTCAGCAGGGACGCCGGGCCGTGGGAGGCGGCGTCGCTGCTGGGCTTCCCCTCGGACGCCGACCTGATCGTGGTCGCCGCGCAGACCAACGAGGTGGCAGCGGAGTCGCTGCCGGGGATCGCCCGTCGGCTCGCCGAACAGGGCTGCGTCTCGGGGTGGCGGCTCACCCCGGCCCTGCAGCTCGGAGTGGTCGCCCTCACCCGGCCCGAGGCGCTCGAAGAGGTGCTCACCGTGCTGCGCAGCTACACGGGAGCTCGGGTGGGCGTGAGTCCGCCCTTCCCCGTGCGCACCGACGCGCCACGCGCGCTGCGCCTCGCCCGTGCTGCGCTGTCGATGACGGCGCGTGGCACGTCCGCGGTGCGCGTGTTCAGTCCTAGCCCGATCGCCGCGATGATCGCGGCGGATCCGCACGAGGCCGAGCGCCTCACCGAGGATGTGCTCGGGCCGGTGCTGCACCTGCCCGAGGGCGACCGCGATGTGATCCTGGAGACGCTCGAGACCTACATCGACACCGGCGGATCGGCAGCCGACGCCGCGGCGCTGCTGCACTGCCACCCGAACACGGTGCGGTACCGGCTGCGGCGGATCGAGGAGCTCACCGGGCGCAGCTTCACGCGCCCGAGCGACATGGCCGAGCTCTCGGCCGCGTCATACGGCCTCGAACTGACCCGCATCGCGCAGCACCGCGGAGCCTGAGCCGACGCGCCGTCGGGGTTACGGGCGACATGCCCGGGGCGGGTGCGGCGTGCGGGAGAATTGAGTCATCCCCTCTTCTCCCCCGACCGAGGATCTGCGTGAGCGACTCTTTGAACGCCTTGGGCCGCTATGTCCGCGCACGACGCGGGGTCGTGCTGCCCGAGGACGTCGGGTTGGTCCGACAGCCGGGGCGGCGAGTCACCGGGCTCCGCCGGCAGGAGGTCGCCGAGCTCGCCGGGATCAGCGCCGAGTACTATCTGCGGATCGAGCAGGGGCGCATCGGGCGCCCGTCGGAGCAGGTCCTCTCGGCCCTGGCCCGTGCGCTCCGCCTCGACGACGAGTCGATCGCGCACCTGCACCGGCTCGTCGCAGGACGGCCGCCTCAGCAGGTGGAGCCCGACCCCGCGGTCGCGGAGCGCCTCGCGCGCACGCTGTCCCGCTGGTACCGCACACCCGCGTACATCTCCGACCCGCACCGGGACATCGTCGCCGCCAACGCGCTGGCCACCGCGCTGGGGCACGGGGGACTCGCCGTGGGCTCCAATCAGATCGCCGGGCTCTTCAACGACCGCATGAAGAGCACCCTGGTGGAGTGGGAGGCGATGACGCGCTCGGCCGTCGCCACGCTCCGCCGGGACGCCCATCCGGACTCGCCGCGCCTGGCCGAGCTGGTGCGCGACCTGTCCGCGGATCCGGACTTCGTCCGCATCTGGGCGCGGCACGACGTCTCCGGCCCCGAGGACACGACGTTCCACATCGTCATCGAGGGGTTCGGCGAGGTCGCGATCGACGCGCACAACTTCGCTGTGCGCAGCCTCCCGGGCTACCAGCTGACGGTGCTGTCGGCGGGCCCCGGAGGCAAGGCCGAGACGCTCTTCGCCGGAATCGCGGCGTCTGTGCCGCTCTCGACCGGGACGATCCGCTCAGCCCCTCCGGCGAGCGCGACGTCCGCCGGAGGGTAGTACTACGCGGGCCTCCCTCTCCGGTGCCGGCCGGGCCTAGCGTGTGTCTCGCGGCTGCGCGGCGATCCGTCGCCGTCCGCGTCGCGCCCCCTCCCCCAGGAAAGGACACACGATGCCCTACATCACCACGCCCGACGGCACCGAGATCTACTACACCGAGCTCGGCGAGGGCCGCCCCGTCATCTTCAGCCACGGCTGGCCGCTGAGCTCGGACGCCTGGCAGAAGGAGCTGAAGATCTTCGCCGACGCCGGGTACCGCGCGATCGCACATGACCGCCGCGGCCACGGCCGCTCCTCGCGCACCTACCGCGGCAACGACATGGACACCTACGTCGCCGACCTGGCCTCGCTCGTCGAGCAGCTCGACCTGAAGGACGTCCTCCTCGTGGGCCACTCCACCGGCGGCGGAGAGGTCGTCCGCTACGCCGCCACCCTCGGCGCAGGACGCGTGTCGAAGGTCGCGACGGCCGGTGCGGTCCCGCCGATCATGCTCCAGTCGGCCACGAACCCCGAGGGCACTCCGCTCGAGGTGTTCGACGGCATCCGCGCGGGCGTGCTCAACGACCGCTCGCAGTTCTACAAGGACCTCGCGGAGTCGTTCTTCGGTTTCAACCACCAGGCGGAGAAGCGTTCGCAGGGCCTCGTCGACGACTTCCAGCGCCAGGGCATGATGGCCGGCCTCAACGCCGCCTACGACTGCGTGAAGGTCTTCTCCGAGACCGACTTCACCAAGGATCTGCAGGCGCTCGACGTCCCCATCTTCCTCGCGCACGGCGATGACGACCAGATCGTCCCGATCGCCGCGGCTGCGGAGAAGGCGATCACCCTCGTCTCGCAGGGAACGCTGAAGGTCTACCCCGGTGCCTCGCACGGCATCTGGGGTGACTACCAGGTCGCCCTGGACGACGACATCCTCGCGTTCTTCGCCGAGTGACGCCGAAGCGGCGGGGGTCTCAGGGCCCCCGCCGCTCTCGTCGCATCGCGCCGCCGGAATCGGTCAGAGCCGGTCGAGGCCCTCTTCACGACGCTCGTCCTGCGAGCCCTCGTCGTCGACGCCGCCGGTCTCATCGAAGGCTTCGTCGCGACGGTGCTGCCGACGCTCCTCCTGACCCTCTCGCTCGTCGCGCAGCTCGTCATTCTTGTCGTGACCCATCGGATCCCTCGCTCGTCATCGTGCGCGGCGCCGGTTCGCGCCTTGCGCGCCTGTGGCCAGCATGCTCCTCCCGCCGGCGGAAAGCACGGGTTCTGTGCGCCAGGACAAGCAAGACGGGTGCGATCCGGGACCGTTCAGCGTCCGGGTGGGCCCTCGAGCACGGTTGGCACGTACTCGAGCAGCTGCAGACGACCGTCGAAGGTGCGCGACTCGATCAGGTCGAGACGCACATCGGGGTATCCGTCGAAGATCCGATCCTGTCCCGTCGCCCCGGTGATCACCGGGAACAGCACCACGCGGTACCGGTCGACGAGGCCGGCGTTCAGCAGTGACCGGCACAGCGCCAGACTGCCGAGCGTGCGCAGCGCACGATCCGATTCCTCTTTCAGCCGTCGCACGAATTCCACGGCGTCGTCACGGACCAGGATCGAATTCGCCCAGGTCAGCGGCTCGTCGAGCGTCGATGAGAAGACGTACTTGGTGATCCCGTCGAGCACGTCGATGCCCTCCTCGCCGGCGGCGGCGAATGCCGACATGAGCCGATAGGTCGTCGCGCCCATGAGGATCGGGTAGTCCTTGTCGGGCGCGGTGGCGAGCCATTCGAAGTACTCGGGCCCGCCCATCCCCCAGAGCCCTGGCCAGCCCTCGGCGGCGCCGTAGCCGTCGAGGGAGCAGATGAAGTCGATCGTGAGGTTCTGCATGTCTTCTCCTCCAGCTCCGCCGGGGCGCCGAGGATCTCCGGTGCGTGCGGAGGCTTCGCGCTGGAGTCTAGGCTGCGGCGGGTGCCCGCGGAAGACGTCGGCGGGTTACGGTCTCCGGGCGAACGTGAGATAACAGAGCCATGCAGATCCCGCGACCCTCCGAGGACTCCAAGGAGTTCTTCCACGCCGTCATCCCGGCGACGCCCGGTGTCGAGGTCAAGCCGATGTTCGGCAACCTGGGCGCCTTCGTGAACGGCAACATGTTCGCCGGGCTCTTCGGCGATGACCTCGGTGTGCGCCTCATCGACGAGAGCTCGCTCAGCGCCCTGCGGTCCGTTCCCGGCACAGGCCCGTTCGGCCCCGCCGAACGACCGATGGGCGGCTACCTCGCTCTGCCCGGCGAGTGGCGGAATGATCCGGAACGGGTCACCGAATGGGTCACCGCCGCGCTCGAGCAGGTCGGGGCCCTCCCACCCAAGAAGCCCAAGACGCGTGCCCCACGGAAGAAGGCATGACCATGAGCGCGACGTTCCCCGGGTGGTCGGAGCGCGCGAGCGCCTTCTACGTCGGCTTGGAAGCCGACAACACCAAGGACTATTGGACCCGGAACCGCGCGGTCTACGACACGGAGGTGCTCGCCCCGATGCAGGCCCTGCTGGACGACCTGTCCACGGAGTTCGGCGAGGGAAGGATCTTCCGCCCGAACCGCGACATCCGCTTCAGCGCAGACAAGTCTCCCTACAAGACCTCGATCGCCGCGACACTCGGCCAGGGATACATCGAGTTCTCGGCCCGGGGCATCGGCACGGGCGCGGGCTGCCACATGCTGACGCCGGACCAGCTGACGCGGCTGCGGGCCGCCGTCGCCGACGATGAGACAGGCCCCCGGCTCGAGGCCGTCATCGGCGAGCTCGAGGCCTCGGGCATCGACGTCACCTCGCACGACCGCCTCGCCACCGCACCCCGCGGATACGCGAAGGACCATCCGCGCATCGATCTGCTGCGCAACAAGGACCTCGTCGCCCGATCGCACTGGGGCCAGGAGACGCCGTGGCTGCACTCCCCCGAGGCCGCCGAGCACGTGGTGGCCGTGCTGCGCGCCGCCCGTCCGCTCATGCAGTGGCGGGACGAGAACGTCGGCGCGAGCACGATAGAAGGGCGCCGCTGAGGAAGCCCGGTGCCGGCAGGTCGGAATCGGCGGTGCTCAGCCGCGGGCGACGACGCGCGGGTGGTCGCGCCAGGCCGGCATCGTCGCCATGTAGTCCAGGGTCTCGCGTTCGAGCTGGTCGCGCGATGCGCCGGGGTTGCGCCGCGTCTGCCATGACACCATGCGCTCGAACCGCTCGTCGAACGACGTCAGGTTGCCGGCGGCATCGGTGCAGTGCTCGCAGTACCGACCCGTCTCGATCGGCATTCCACAGCTTTCGCAGTGCGCGGATTCGGTGTTCATGATCCATCCTTTCGTGGTGATTGCGGAGAGGCCGACCGATTGACGAGCAGCTCGGAGAGCGTTTCGAGCATCTCGTGCGCCTGGCCGGCTGGGAGCCGCGAGAATGCGTCTCCCAGCCTGCTGACGTCGAGCACCTGCTGTTCCTCGTGAACGCTGCGGATGCCCTCCGATGTGAGCCAGACGAAGGTGCGTCGGCGGTCGGTCGGATCCGATTCCCGCTCGAGCAGGCCGCGGCGTTCGAGGCGGGTGACGATCTCGCTGACGACGGATTGCGTACGCTTCAGGTGCTGCGCGGCTTCCCCGATCGTGACCGGGCCGGTCGCCGCCAGGTGCAGGAGGACGGCCCGCGATGGACCGGAGAGCGCGCTCCTCGGCCCTGACCGACGGTGAAAGGACAGGTACGTCTCCATGAAGAGCGCGGCGAACCACTCCGCTTCGTCCTGGTGACTGTCTGCAGCCATGCTGGCATCCTCGCGAGCACGAAATACATCGTCAAGCCCGATGGATCCGGGTCGATGCGAGAACCCGCGGGTGCCGGGCACGTCCGCCGCGAGGTCAGACGATTTGTCCCGCGCCGAAGCGGATCAGCGCACGACGAAGACCCGGATGCAGATCTGATCGTCCTCCTCGCGCGCGAGACCGAGGAACTGGTGCTCGGCGAGCCAACGGTGCTCGGGCGCATCGGTCTGGAACACCGGCGCAGTGCGATAGTACGGGGCCTCCGGATCCGCCGTGGGGCGGTAGTACCCGCGGTTCACGATGTCGATGACCGCTCCGCCCTCTGCACGCAGGAGGTAGCGAGCGTCGAGCTGGCAGGTGGAGCCCCGCTCGACATACCAATCGCCCCCGCCGGGCAGCACCTCCCCGCGCAGCATCGGCCCGTCGACCGTGCCGCCGACGATCGGCGCGAAGGTGAGGCGTTCGTCCGGACCTCGCCCGACAGGCAGATCCTCCGCGACCGCGACGCGGATCTCGAAGGCGAACTCCAGCACCGGTTCGCGCAGGGCATCGGCAGTCATGGATCGTCTCCGCTTTCGTCGCACACGTTGGCTTTGGCGCGCCGCACGAGAGGGTCGGCGCTCATGTCGATCCTGCCCGATGCGACCGGCGCGCACGTTCACACGAGGTCCCGGTCCCAGGCTCGGCGTCCGTCGTCGGGATCAGAGCGTCTCACGCCCGCGCAGCTGTCGCGGCTCTTCCCCGCAGCGCGGATGCGAGCCGCTCATCCTTGAGCCGGGCGCCGGCCTCACCCAAGGACACGTCGTGTCCGTCGGCGCAGCGCACCGTCGCCTCGAGCGACGCGCCACAGCCGACATGCACCAGCTCTACACCGGTGTCGTGGTCGTCACGCACCCCTTCACCCCACTGCATGAGGGCGACGAGGAGTGGGTAGAGCGCCCTGCCGCGCTCGGTGAGGACGTACTCCTTGCGGGTGCGCTTTCCCGGATCCTGATACGGGCGCTGCTCGACAAGACCGTCCGCGTGCAACTGCTTGAGCCGACCGCTCGCGACCGCGTCGCTCAAGCCGGTGCGACGCGCGAGCTCGTCGAAACGCGATCCGCCGTAGAAAAGCTCGCGCACGATCAGCATCGCCGACTTCGTGCCGACCACCTCCAGCGCGCGCTCCATCCGGCACCAGCCGGTCGACGGCCAGAGGTCGCGCTCGGCGAAGGCGCCTTCGAGGTTGATGACGTCCGCTCCTGGAGTGGCCATGCAGACATTCTACCTCTCACTATGGTTTTACGTAGTCAGCGGTGTATCGTCCTGACTATGGATCTCAAGAGTCAGGCAGAACCCACCCTGAAGAATGCCGTCGTCCTGATCACCGGAGCCAACGGAGGGCTCGGCACCGAGTTCGTGCGCCAGGCTCTCGAGCGAGGCGCCTGCAAGGTCTACGCCACTGCACGCACGCCACGGGAGTGGGGCGACGAGCGCATCGTCCCACTTGCTCTGGACGTGACCGACGCCGCGTCGATCGCCGCCGCGGCCGCCGCCGCGCCCGACGTCACCGTCGTGATCAACAACGCCGGCGCGACCAGTCCGCATTCGAGCCTGCTCGACGCCGACCTCACCGAGACCCGGGCACTGTTCGAGACCAACTTCTGGGGACCGCTGGCGGTCGCGAACGCCTTTCTCCCGGCGCTGACCGCGACGAAGGGCGCGCTCCTCAACGTTCACTCCGTGCTGAGCTGGCTGGCGATCGGCGACGCCTACAGCGCCACTAAGGCCGCGCTCTGGTCGGCGACCAACACGCAGCGCCTCAGGCTCGCACCTCTCGGCGTCCACGTTGCGGGTCTGCACCTGGGCTACGCCGACACCCCGATGACCGCGGGCGTCGACGCGCCGAAGCTCGCCCCGGCCGATGTCGTGCGGGACGCGTACGACGGCGTCGAAGCACGGGAGTACGAGATCCTCGCCGACGACCTGAGCCGGCAGGTCAAGGCGGGACTGGCGGCCCCGATCACCGCGCTCTATCCGGACCTGCCGCCCGTGGGCTCGACCCTCGCACGGGCATGAACCGAACTCGCACGTACTCATGGGGTGACGCCGAGGTGCTGGCCCGAGCGGCCCGCGAGTCGGACGGGCTGGACTTCCTCAGCCGAATCGGATCCGGCGAGCTGCCGGAAGTGCCCGCCGGCGTCACGACCGGGATCCACCCCGTCGAGGTCGGCGACGGGTGGGCGATCTTCGAGATGACACCCGAGGAGTGGCACTTCAACCCGCTCGGCACGGTGCACGGCGGGATGCTCGCGGGCCTTGCCGACTCGGCGCTCGGCTGCGCCGTGCACACGAAGCTCAAGGCGGGCGTCGGCTACACCTCACTCGACCTCACCATCAAGTTCACCCGCCCCGCGACCCTCGACAGCGGAACTCTGCGCTGCCGAGGGGAGGTCGTCACGATCGGGCGACGCACCGCCAGCGCCGAAGCCCGGATCACCGATGGATCGGGCCGCGTGATCGCCCATGCCATCGCGACCTGTCTCCTCCTCGCCTGACCAGGCAACGGCCTTCGACGAACGGAGAGACGATGACCTCCACCCTCACCTACGACGTATATGTGGCGGATCCGATCCCGCAGCACAGCACCGCCCTCGTACCGATTGGTGACAAGCGCGAGTTCTCGCCGTTGTCCATCACTCTGATCTCGGGCGATCATGACGCCGTGCTCGTCGATCCGCCGATGACGATTGCCCAGACGGCGGCCGTCGAGGATCGGGTCGCGGCCAGCGGGAAGAACCTGACGCACATCTTCGTGACCCACGGTCACGGCGACCACTGGTTCGGGGCGAGCGAACTCGCCGCGAGGTTCGGCGCTGATGTGGTCGCCACGGCAGGGACCATCGAGCAGATGCACAAGAACCTCGCGATCCGGGAAGTGTTCTGGGACGCTCTGTTCCCCGGCCAGATCCCCGTCACCGATGTCATCGCCGAGCCGGTGGTGGGTGGCCGACTCGACCTCGAGGGCCACGCTCTGAACGTGGTGGAGGTCGGCCACTCGGACACCGACGACACCAGCGTCCTGCACGTGCCGAGCATCGAACTCGTGGTGGCCGGGGACGTCATCTACGCGATCCACGACAACGCCCTCGACTTCTTCACCGCGATGCTCGACCGATACCCGGATCGGCTCAACCCCGGCGCACTGTGGGGCGGAGCCGTCGCGCTCTACCGCTGACGGGGTGCAGCTCCGCCCTCAGGTCAGTGGAAGTCCCCGCCGCCCTGGAAGTCACTGGCCATGTCGGCGAAGCGCGAGAAGTGACCCTGGAAGGCGACCTGGATGGTGGCCGTCGGACCGTTACGGTGCTTGGCCACGATGAGGTCGGCCTCGCCGGGACGCACGTCCTTGTCGTAGACGGAGTCGCGGTGCAGCAGGATCACCATGTCGGCGTCCTGCTCGATCGAGCCCGACTCGCGCAGGTCGCTGATCGCGGGCTTCTTGTCCTGACGCTGCTCAGAGCCACGGTTCAGCTGTGAGAGCGCGATCACCGGCACCTGCAGCTCCTTCGCGAGCAGCTTCAGGGCACGGGAGAACTCCGACACCTCTTGCTGACGCGATTCGACCTTCTTGCCGCTGGTCATCAGCTGCAGGTAGTCGATGACGACCATCCTCAGGCCGACGCGCTGCTTGAGCCGGCGGCACTTCGCGCGGATCTCGACGAGCGTCATGTTCGGGCTGTCGTCGATGTACAGCGGTGCGTCGTTGATGCGTCCACGCGTCGACGCGACGGTCGTCCAGTCGCGCTGGTCGAGCGTGCCCTTGCGGAGGTTCTGCAGGGGCACGGCACCCTCGGCGCTGAGCAGGCGCATGGCGATCTCCGCCTTGCCCATCTCGAGCGAGAAGAAGATGGAGGGCTGGTTGTGCCCGATCGAGGCGGCACGGGCGAAGTCGAGCGCGAGCGTGGAGTTGTGCGTCGGGATCATCGACTCGCCGGCGAGGTAGAGATGGTCGTCGTTGTCGACCTGCACGCACCGCACGGGCACGCTCGGGATAGGGCGCACCGCCTTCACGTACCGGCGCCCGATCCGCAGGGTGCTCGATGGACGCTCCTGCGCGTGAGCGAGCCGCTTGCGCTCCAGGTGGAAGACGTCGTCGACCGTGGAGAAGTTCAGGATGTAGGCGACCGATGACGCCTCGGTACGGCCGCGTACGCGCCCCGTCGTCCGACCGCACTTGTACCCGAGGCTGACGATCAGCTCGTACACGCTGTCGGCCAGACGCTTGCTCGTCACCGAGAACTGGCAGGATCCGACGCCCTTGACGACCGTGCCGTCGGTGTCCATGAGACCGGCGAGCAGCTCGCGACGCTGCGCCTCGGATGCCCGCAGGTACCGCACGGGGATGTGCTTGTCACCCAGCACTCCGACCTTGCGCAGCAGCGCGGCGAAGCTGCCGTGATCGCGGTGGCACGCGTCGCAGCGCAGCGCCTCACCCGAGTACGCGTGACCGCAGTCCGGGCAGGACAGCCGCTCCGGGTGCGCGCCCTTGTTCTTCGGCCCGCAGGTGCGGCCGCACGTGTTCACGTTGGGGTGCCGCGCGACGAACTCGACACCGCAGACATCGCAGTTCTTGACGAGCAGCTGCCGCTCGGCGAGCTGGAGCGAATACAGCATGCCGCCGCGCGCCTGCGTCCGGACGCCGGTCGCCGCGATCAGCGCCGGGATCTCGTCTGTCTCGCTGGTCAGGCGGGCTGAGGCACCGTGTCCGTCGCCCAGCCAGGCGCCCAGCACGTACGGAGGGATCGGCAGCTCGGCATCGGCCGCGCGCAGCGGCGCCGCGTTGGGGATGGAGTGATTGGCGCGCCCCTCCACGCCCACGGTCAGCGTCTCGAGGATCTGCTCGGTCGTGACGGTCACCGTGCCGCCGATGCCCCGACGTGAGGCTCGGGTCTCAGTGACCCACTGGTGCTGCGCGTCGGCGACGATCGTGGTGCCATCGGAGAACTCGACCTCATAGCAGGGGCGGTCGAGCATCACGTCGGTGACGGCGACGACGCTCGTCGGGTGCCCGTCCGCGCCGTAGAGGTAGTCGCCGACCTGCACCTCGCCCATCGTCGTCCACCCGGTGGGGGTGGCCAGCGGGGTGTCGAGGGCGAGCGCCTTGCCCATGGCGGGACGCGCGGCGACGACGATCATCTGACCGCCGTGCAGGCCGTTGGTGAGCTCGTCGAGCTCGCGGAACCCGGTCGGCACGCCGGTCATGGATCCGTCCCGGCCGCTCGCGGCCTCCATCTCCTCGACGGCGGCATCGACGGCGACGGTGAGCGGGACGTAGTCTTCGGCGGCCTCGGTGCCGGTGACCGCGTAGATCTCGGCCTGGGCGCTGTTGACGAGGTCGGTGGCGTCACCCTGTCCGTCGTAGCCCATCTGCACGATGCGGGTGCCTGCATCGACGAGCTTGCGCAGGAGCGCACGCTCCGACACGATCCCCGCGTAGAAGCCGGCGTTCGCGGCGGTGGGCACGATCGACGTCAGCGAATGCAGATAGTCGGCCCCGCCCGCGCGCGACAGGTTGCCGGTCTTGATCAGCTCGTCGGTGACGGCGATGACGTCGGTCGGCTCGCCGTGCGAGTACAGCGAGAGGATCGCGTCGAAGATCAGCTCGTGCTTGGGGATGTAGAAATCGGCCCCGCGCAGAGACTCGATGACGTCGGCGACCGCGTCCTTCGACAGCAGCATGCCGCCGAGGGTGCTCTGCTCGGCCATGAGGTCGTGCGGCGGGGTCCGCTCAGGCCCACGTCCCGAACCGAGCCGCTCCTCCGCGATGTCCGCGATCGACACGCGCGCCCCCTCTTCCTCCACCGATTGCCGAGCACATCACCGTCGGATCCGCGCCTCGGGCGGGATGAACATCCCGCAGCACAAAGCACACCACCAGGGTCCGACATCGGGATGCTCGACAACGCTACCTGCAGCGCTCGGGAGCCTGTGGATAACTATGTGGAGAGATTGCGGGTAACTCCGGAGTGTCTGTGCAGAGTGCCTGGGGACAACTGTGGGGAACGTTCGCCTCCGGAACTTTTTTGCCCAGCCTGATCAGGCGTTTCCCTCTTCCCCACCCTGTGGATGAGAATCTGTTTAAAGTCCCTCTTTAAGGTTCGCCGTCGCGTGGTGGGATGTGCACAACCTGGGGACGCCCCCCACGTGGGCCGCCTTTTGTCAAGTCGGCCATTCGGCGGGTGTGGCGCTGCTCATCCGCGCACTCCAAGACGGCGCGTGCGCTCAAACAGCCGGATCCTTCGCCGCGTCGCACCACTGCTCCAGACGTCGCTGTGCGAACGTGCTGCTGAGCTCGCTCCGGTCCGCCGGATGCTCGAGCCAGAACCGCAGCGCGCAATAGATCACCCACGGCGGCGTCGGATACTCGTCGACTCCGATGCGCCACGGGTCCTCGCCCTCGCGCTCGATCAGGACGCTCCGGGATCCCTCCGTGTCGGAGTCCTCCCGTGCCACGGCGGTGATCGCGCGGATGTCCTCCCAGCGAACGGACTCGATGTTGTCGACGTAGTACCGGGAGATGCCGCTGCGACCGATCGAGAGCCCGATCGGGATACGGGCGAACGACGCGCTGCGGAACGCGATGATCAGCGCGATCGCCCCGCACAGCACGAGGATGGCCGCGCACAGCCCCAGCGGAACGACGAGCAGCAGCCATCCGCCTGCATCGACGGCGATCGCACGTACGCCCGCCATCACCAGAAGCACGGCGGATCCGACTCCGCCCAGCAGCAGCGCCCAGCCGAGAGTCCATGACGCGAGCCCCTCGCGGAAGAAGTGCACCCAGGAGTCCGGAGGCGCCGAATCCGCCCGCGTGAGGGTGACCGCGTTCATCAGCACGGGGCCCTTGATCCGCCTTCGGCCGCCTTCCCGGGAGACCGAGACGCCGGCCATGAGCGCACCATAGAACACGCTGGCCAGGACGGTACCCAGCACGTCTCCGCCGAGAGCTCGCAGGGCGCCGAATATCAGTAGTCCCGCGGCGACCACAGTCATGATCGCGATCGCGGTCGCCGGCAGGGGACCCATCCCTCTGTCCTGCCAGTTGCGGGGCAGCGGATACGGCAGCACCCCGCCGGCATCCGTGCTCATGCTCCCCCCACGCCTCGACAGTAGCGCGCCTCTTCCGCGTCGGGAACAAGAATGCGCCCCCTGGACGTGCGCCGCCGGCGAGCCTACAGTCAGCACCAAGCGAACGTCGTCCTCGCGACGTCACTCGGTCACTCGGGATCCTGGGAGGTGACCGTGGACGTGACCGTTTGGAGCGGTCACCGACTCCGTGTCGGTCTGCTCTCGGGCGCCTGTCTCCCCCTGGGCTGGGCGGCGCTCTCCGTGATCTTCGGCTCCTCGCCGGCGCACGCGGATGACTCCGGTGGACTGCTCGGCGACGCCGTCGGCCTGCTCGTCGGCACCTCCTCCGAGATCGCGTCCACCGTCGGCGACACGCCGACCACCGCCAACGGCGCCGTGGATGCGATCATCGCGCCGGTGCAGAGCATCGTCCACGAGGCCGCGCCAGCCGTCTCCGACGCCGTGGGTGCGGCGTCGACCATCGCCTCGGATGCCGCATCGCCCGTCCTCGATGCCGTCGCATCGGCACCCCCCGTCCCTGATCCGGTTGCGAATGCCGTCACGGGTCTCGGCGGCACGGTTTCGGGCGCCGGCCCCGACGTGCTCGCGCCGGTCTCCTCGGTGCTCGCGTCGTCGCCGCTGTCGTCGCTCACCGATCACCGGGTCCCACCCCGTCGACGGTTGCCCGCGCCCCAGCCCGTGCAACCTTTGAGGCAAACCATACCGGTCTTCCGGTATTCGGGCAATGGATCTGGTGCAGAGCGCAGAGCCTCATCGGCCGATCCGGACAGCCTCCGCCGTTTCAGCCGCGGGAGGCGCGATAGCGGTTCTCCGGGCGCCCCACCGTGCCGTAGCGGGGCGCGACCTCCGCCCGCCCGATCGTGGCGAGATGATCGAGGTAGCGGCGAGCGCTCACCCGCGACATCCCCAGAGCGTCTGCGATCTCCGCCGACGACATGTCGCCCGCGGCCCCGTCGAGAAGCGCCGCGACCCGCTGCAGACTCGAGGCCGAGAGGTTCCTGGGCGCGGCCACGGCGTCATCGGAGCCGCCGCCCAGCATGAGATCGACCGCCCGCTGGTCCAGATCCGCATCCCCCGCCGCCATGGTGAGGGCGCGCTGCACCTCGTTCAGACGGCGATGCAGATCGGCCCTCGTGAACGGCTTGACCAGATAGTGCCGGACGCCCAGCGTCCGCGCACGACGCACCGTCTCGAGGTCGCGCGCCGCGGTCACGGCGATCACCTCGACGTCGGTCCGCATCGTCCGCAGCCGTCGCAGGAGCTCCAGGCCGTTCAGGTCGGGAAGGTAGACGTCGAGCAGCAGCAGATCCGGGCGGTGGTGCTCGATCTCCCTGAGGCCCGCCGATGCGGTGTGCGCCACGGCGACCACCTCGAAACCGGGGTGATCGCCGACCAGCTTGGCGTTGAGGCCTGCGAGCAGCCGATCGTCCTCGACGATCACGACCCGTGCGGAGCTCATCACGGAGCCTTGACCTCGAACGACCACGGCACATCCACCACGAATCGGGCGCCGCCCGATTCGGATGCCTCCGCGATCGCGGTGCCGCCCAGTCGCTGCGCCACCCGCTTGACGATCGTCAGGCCGATGCCCCGCCGCTCCTTGCGCGGAACAGACCCCTTGTCCGAGACATCGATCTCGAAGACGGCTTCGCGCAGGTGCGCCGGAACACCGGGACCGTCGTCGTCGACGCTCACGGTGATCCGATCCGGCAGGACGTCGTCGTTGATGCGCAGCACCACCTGCCCTCCCCGGGATCCGAGGGCTTCGATCGCGTTGTCGAGCAGGTTCCCGATGATCGTCAGCAGGTCGTCGTCCTGCTCGACCTCGCGCAGGTGCGAGTCGGGATCCACGACCAGGTCGATCCCCAGTTCCTGGGCGCGCGCGGACTTGGCCAGCACGAGCGCCGAGACCTCGATGTCGTCGATGCCGTGCAGCAGTTGTCCCGTCGGAAGGGATCCGCCGCCGCCGACGCGGTGGATGAAGGACAGCGCCGCATCGGTCTGATCGGTCTCGAGCAGGCCGCTGAGCACCTGCAGGGTGTTGGAGAAGTCGTGGGACTGCGCCCTCAGGTCATCGGCCAGGCTGCGTGCACCGCGCAGATCGCGCAGGGTCTCCTCCAGTTCTGTCCGGTCGCGCAGCATCGCGATGTGACCGACATCGCGATCCTTCACCCGCGCCGCAGCCCCGTGCACCACGAGCACGCGCTCGCCGGACAGCACCGGGGTCTCCCCGGTCTCCCCGGAGAGCAGGAACTGCGCCAGCTCTTCGTCGAGCACGTCCGCAACGTCCTTGCCGAGGATCTCGTCCGACTCCACGCCGAGAAGTCGGGCGGCCGCGTCGTTGACGACGACGAGACGTCCGTCTGCATCCACCGCGATGAACCCCTCCTGGATGCCGTGCAGCATGGCCTCCCGGGTGTCCAGCATCGTGCGGATCTCCTCCGACTCGAGGCCGTAGATGCGCCGGCGCAGCAGTGCGCCGATCCAGACCGAGCCGATCACGCCGATCACGGCGGCCGCGATGGGCGCGATGATGAGACCCGGGAGATCGTCGACGAACTGCGCCTGCAGATCCGTCTCGAAGATCCCGACCGAGACGATCCCGATCACCCGGTCGTCCGGTCCGTGGATCGGCACCTTCACCCGCCAGGATTCACCCAGCGTGCCGGTCTGGGTCTCGATCTGCACCTTTCCGGAGAGGGCGACCGAGGGGTCCGTGGAGACCTTCTCGCCGATGCGCTCGGGATTCGGATGCGAATAGCGGATGCCGTGGTCGTCGGTCACGACGACGTAGCTGAGGCCGGAGGACTTGCGCACGGCTTCCGAGATCGGCTGGATCTGGCCCTCGGGATCCTGCGCCAGCAAGGCCTCGACCACGGTCGGCAGACCGGCGACGGACTGCGCGATGGCGACCATGCGATCCCGGTAGGCGTCCCTGTTCGCCTGGGCGGCGAGGAAGGCCGCGACCGCACCCGTCCCCGCGACGATGACCAGCACGATCGCGATCTGCAGCACCAGCAACTGCGTGCTCAACGACATCGGACGACGCACGGCAACAGTCTCCCACGCGCCAGGGAGGCGCCCACCGGAGGAGAGACCCTCCGGGCGGGCGCCGCGCGTGCGCTCCGCGACAATCACTGCCGGTCGCTCTGCGTGCGTGCCGCCTCCCGGTCCGGTGTCCGGCCGTCGACCGGCGTGCGTTCCGGCGCCTCGATCGTCGGGACGGCTTCGATCGTCGGGACGAGGGAGGTCGGCAGAGCGCCCACCTCGACCAGGACGTCCCGCTTCGAAGGGCGGCGGCGCAGCGCGAAGGTGAGGATGAACACCAGGGCGAGCGTGCCGTAGATCGCCCACGTGAAGGGCGTCGAGATCAGCGTCGCAGGGTCACCGCCGGCGATGTCGAGCGCCCGGCGGAACTGCACCTCGGCGATCGGTCCGAGGATCGCTCCCACGATGAGCGGTGAGACCGGGTAGCCGAAGCGGCGCATGACGTAGCCGAGCACGCCCAGCACGAGCAGCAGGCCCACATCGAAGGTCGAACCCCCCGCCGCATAGGCGCCCAGCACGGCGAACGTCGCGATACCGGCGAACATGTACGGCTTCGGGATCTTCAGCAGCTTCACCCACAGCCCCACGAGGGGAAGGTTCAGCAGCAGCAGGATCGCGTTGGCGACCACGAGGCTCGCGATGAGGCTCCACACCAGGGGGCCGTTGGTCTCCAGCAGCTGGGGCCCGGTCTGGATCCCGTACTGCTGGAACGCGACGAGGATGACCGCGGCGGTCGCAGAGGTCGGGATGCCGAGTGTGAGCAGCGGCACCATGGTGCCGGCCGCGTTGGCGTTGTTCGCCGCTTCCGGCCCCGCCACGCCCTCGATCGCGCCGTGGCCGAACTCCTCGGGCCTCTTGGACAGCCTGCGCTCCAGCGTGTACGACAGGAAGGTCGGGATCTCGGATCCGCCGGCGGGGATGACGCCGAGCGGGAAGCCGATCGCCGTGCCGCGCAGCCATGGCTTCCACGACCGCCGCCAGTCCTCCCGGTTCATCCAGCGGCCGGCGAACGGCATGACCTTGAACAGCAGGGTCGACTGATGGGCGACGACGTAGAACAGCTCGCCGATCGCGAACAGCGCGACGATCAGCACCACGGTGTCGATCCCGTCGAGGAGCGGCAGGAGGCCGAAGGTCAGGCGCTGCTGTCCGCTCTGGAAGTCGATGCCGACGAGCGAGATCGCGAGCCCCACCGCCATCGAGATGAGTCCCCGCAGCGGCGAGCTGCCGACCAGCGCGCTCACGGTGAGGAATGCCACCACCATGAGGGCGAGATAGTCCTGCGGGCCGAGCTGCACCGCGATGTCGACGATCCATGGCGCGAAGAACGCGACCAGCATCGTCGCGATCGTGCCCGCGACGAACGATCCGATCGCGGCGGTCGCAAGAGCCGTGGCGCCCCTTCCCATGCGCGCCATCCTGTTGCCGTCGATCGCGGTGATGACCGACCCCGATTCTCCCGGAGTCTTCAGCAGGATCGCGGTGGTCGAACCGCCGTACATCGCGCCGTAGTAGATGCCGGCGAACATGATGAACGCGGCCGACGGATCGACGGAGTAGGTGAGCGGAAGCAGCAGGGCGATCGTGAGCGCGGGCCCGATTCCCGGCAGCACGCCCACGAGCGTGCCGACGATCGTGCCGATGAGCGCGAAGATCAGGTTCTGCGGCTGGAACGCCAGCTCGAACCCGTGCATGAGTCCTTCGAGGCCGGGCATCAGATGATCCCTTCCAGCCCGCCCGCGGGCAGGTCGATCGAGAGCAGCCTCGTGAAGGCGAAGAAGATCACGCAGGCGGTCGCCAGCGCGATCACGGCAGCGATCAGATAACGCCGGGACCCCATCGCAAGCGAGATCAGGAAGAACATGACCGTAGTGGCGGGGATGAAGCCGAACGGCTCCACCGTGAACAGGAAGAACAGCAGGCCGGCCGCCGCGATGCCCAGCGCCACCCAGTGCGTGCGGGTGACGTCGACGTCGCCTTCGGCCTGTTCGGGCTCACCGCGCTTTCCGCGCGCGAGTTGCACGGCCAGCAGCGCCGCGAGCAGGAGCAGTGCGCTGCCCACGACGATGGGCATGAAGCCGGCGCCGATCCCGGACGCGGACGTGGACTGGCGCTGGCCGAGCCCGTCGAAGAGGACGACGCCGCCCAGCACGAACACGGCCGCGGCGACGACCCACTCGCCGAGTCCCCTGGTGGATGGCGGCCGGGTCCCGTGTCCGAGTTCCTCCGGATGCGGGTCTTCGGGCGTGGCGGTTTCCTGAGGCGAAGAGACGTCGCTCATCGGATGCTCCTTGGTGCGGCTTGACACAACGGGCGCGACCGCTCGCGGAGGAGGATGCCACTCCGCGAGCGCTCATGCTACTTCGCGAGACCCAGGTCCTTGAGGACGCTCTGCACCCGCGTGTTCTCCGACTTCAGCCACCCGGCGAACTCGTCTCCGGCGATGTAGTTGTCGATCCAGTCGTTCTTCTGCAGCTCGGCCTTCCACGCGTCGCCGGCGTGCATCTTCTCGATGGCGGCGAGGTACTGCGCGCGCAGCTTCGCATCGATGCCGCCCGGCGCCATGATCGAGCGCCAGTTGGCGAACTCCAGCTCGGGATCGATCTCCCCCGCGGCTTGGGCGAAGGTCAGGTCGCCGTCGTTCTTGAGCGAGGAGACGAGCAGGCCGGTCAGCTCGCCGCTCTCGATCTGCGCCGCGAACTCACCGGTGCCCGCGATGCCCGCCTGCACCTTGCCGCCGAGCAGCGCCGTGGTGGCCTCGCCGCCGCCCGAGTACGGCACGTAGTTGACGTCCGACGGCTTCACGCCGTAGTGCTGCGCGAGCAGGCCGATGAAGAGATGGTCCGCGGATCCGGCGGATCCTCCCGCGATCGCGACGGACTTCGGATCCTTCTTGATGGCCGCGAAGAGATCGTCGATGCTCGCGAAGGACGAGCCCTTGGGCACGACGATCGCCTCGTGCTCGCCGACGAGACGCGCGATCGGGGTCAAGTCGTCGAGGGACACCGAGGTGCCGTTCGTGACGACGCCGCTCATCATCGCCAGCCCCGACATGATCAGCAGGTCCTTCTGGCCCTTCTTCGGCGCGACCTGCGCGAGGGCGACGGTGCCCGAGGCGCCGGGTACGTTGTTGACCGTCACGGTCTTGGCCAGCTTGTCGGCCTGCAGCGAGCCCTGGGTCGCGCGGGCGGTCTGATCCCACCCGCTTCCCGGCGCGGCCGGGGCGATCAGCTCGAGCCGGGTGAGCGGCTTGAATGGAGTGGTGCCGGAATCGGCGGAGGCGCCCTGGTCGCTCTTCGGGGAGCTGCACGCCGTCAGGGCGAGGAGCAGAGCCGTCCCCACCGCCGCGGCACGGGCGAATGTCGAGATCTTCACGGACGATGCCTTTCACATGTCACCGGCGCCATCGCCGGTGTGCGGAGCCGGCGACCCTGCCGGACCCGTCGAATGTACTGAGGCATCCGGGTCGAACCCGGTTCTGGTCATTAAGAAAAGCGCGGTGATCTCGCGGTGCTCCCACCCTCCACCTGTGACTGCTCCAGGACACGCGAAAGGGGCCGCCTCCCGAAGGAGACGGCCCCTGACAGGCAGTCGGCGCTTTGCAGCGCCCGCCGGATTACTTGGCGGCGACGACCTGCAGCGTGATCACGGCGGTCACGTCGTCGTGCAGACGAACCGTGGCCTCGTGCTCGCCGACCGACTTGATCGGCGAGGTGATGTGCACCTTGCGCTTGTCGATCGCACCGATACCGGCAGCCTCGACGGCGGCGGCGACATCGGCGGTCTTGACTGAACCGAACAGACGGCCCTCGGCGCCGGCCTTGACGGCCAGGCGCACCTTGGCGGCCTCGATGGCGTTCTTCAGCGCCACCGCGTCGTCGAGGTCATGGATCGCACGCGCCTTGCGGGCGGCCTGGATCTGCTCGACCTGCTTCTCGCCACCGCGCGACCACGCGACAGCGAAACCCTGCGGCACGAGGTAGTTGCGGGCGTACCCGTTCTTGACCTCGACCACGTCACCGGCGCTACCGAGCCCGGCGACCTCATTCGTGAGAATCAGCTTTGCCATGTCGGTACCCCTTAGCGGCCAGCGCCGGCGTAGGGCAGGAGCGCCATCTCGCGCGCGTTCTTGATCGCCTTGGCGATCAGGCGCTGCTCCTGCACCGAGACACCGGTGATACGACGGGCGCGGATCTTTCCACGCTCCGAGATGAACTTGCGGAGGGTCGCGACGTCCTTGTAGTCGATGACACCCACGCGGATGGACTTCGCGGGAGCGGTGGGCTTGCCACCCTTCCGCGGCTTGCGGCGGTCGCCGCTCGACTTTCCAGCCATGAGTCTTCCTTACGAGAAATGGTTTTCGGATCCGTCAGGATCCGCAATCTTGTTTGTGCTCCGGCCCCTGTGCGGGACCGACGACGGCCTCAGAAAGGCGTGTCGTCGCCGAAGCTGCCGGGAGTGCTCCACGCGTCAGCGCTCGAGGAACCGGGGGTCGACCACGGCTCGTTCGAGGACTGCTGCTGCGGACGTCCACCGCCGCTGTTGCCACCGGAGAAGCCACCGCCGTTGCCGCCGCCGTTGGAGGCGGCACGGGTGACCTGCGCGGTCGCGTAGCGGAGCGAGGGGCCGATCTCGTCGACCTCCAGCTCGATCGCGGTGCGGTTCTGGCCTTCTTTGTCCTGGTAGGAGCGCTGACGCAGGCGTCCGGATGCGATGACCCGCATGCCCTTCGTCAGGGATCCCGCCACGTGCTCGGCGAACTCGCGCCACACGGACGCACGGAGGAACAGCGCGTCGCCGTCCTTCCATTCGTTCGCCTGGCGGTCGAAGGTGCGCGGCGTCGAAGCGATGGTGAAGTTCGCCACCGGCAGCCCGTTCTGCGTGTAGCGCAGCTCGGGGTCGGCAGTGAGGTTTCCCACCACGGTGATGACGGTCTCGCCGGCCATGATCCTTAGACCTTCGCGGCCTTGGGCTTGCGGGCGGCCTTCTCCTCGGCACGCTTGGCCTCGGCTGCGACCATCGCCTGCGCCTCTTCGGCACGCAGAACCTTGGTGCGGAACACGAGCTCCGACAGGTTCAGCTGGCGGTCCAGCTCGTTGGTGGCATCGCTGCTCGCGGTGAAGTTCACGACGGCGTAGATGCCCTCGGTCTTCTTGTTGATCTCGTAGGCGAAACGGCGCTTGCCCCAGATGTCGACCTTGTCAATCGAGCCACCATCGTTGGTGATGACCTTCAGGAACTTGTCGAGGTTGGGGGCAACCTGGCGCTCGTCCAGCTCGGGGGTCAGAATGACCATGAGCTCGTACTGGTGCGTCACTTACCCACCTCCTTCGGACTAGAACGGCTTCCGGGACTTTCCCGGAAGCAGGAGGGTGTTGTGCACGTGTCAGGGCACAGATGTACCCAGACAACCTGAACAGCTTAGCGGATCCGGCAGGGTGCCGCGAACCGGTCCGGCTGTGCGGTCGATGGGCGAGGCGGGGAAGACCCCSCCTCGCCCCGGCCGTCAGGCGCAGGAACTGAGTGCGGGCGACGTCACGAAGAGGTCGGCGTTCTGGCGCGATCCTCCGGTGACGTACGGGAGCGTGAAGGTGTAGGTGAACAGGACAGTGCCGTCCGAGCTGGGCGTGAAGGTCGTCGCGGGCGTCTGCGCGCTGCCGAAGTGGGTGTAGCCGACGAGGCCGTTGGGAACGACCGCGATCGCCGGGTTTCCGTAGTACCCCTGCACGACTCCTGGCATGTTCGCGCCGGCGCCGGCCACCGAGATGTCCAAGTACTGCGGTCCGAGGTAGTCCGCCGAGGCATAGACCGGCATCGTGAACGAGTACGCGATGCCCGCCTTCACATCGACGGCGTAGTTCGCGGTGATGACGGAGGGCGTCTGGTCTGCGCCGTCACGGTTGTCGTTATCGTCGAGCGACAGGAACCCGACGCTGTTCTGCGGGTCGCCGCCGCCCGACCACCAGCTGGCCGGCGTCGGAGCGACCGCGGAGTCGGTCTGAGACCAGAGCCCCGTCTGCGGGTCCTGGACCGGCGCCTTGGGCGGAGTCCAACCGGTTCCGAACAGTCCATCTGATGTCGGCGATGTGCCGACCCGACCGTCGGACACCAGGTTCCCGCCGACGACGGTGAACGACCCCACCGGCAGCGCCGCGCAGGGAGCAGGCGCGGTCGAGGCCACGGCCACCGGGGCGGCGACGGCCATGGCGATGACCGGTACCGACCACGCGGCGGTCTTCACCACGGTGCGACGGCTGAGGCCGCGATGGACGCTGTCCGTTTCGGGCACGACGAATTCGGGCATGCAGGTTTCCTTCCCCATTGGATGCCGCACGGCCCCCAGCGGGCGCGCGACGACCGGCTCACGGGTCGGGTGCCCGTGATATTCCGGCATCGAGCAAAATAGCGGATCCGCCCGTCACGTTCCGCATCCCTTGCGGAAACATACTGTGACCGGTCCCATGTCAAAGTCCGCGTTGTTCTTCATCTCCAAAACCCACATCGGTGGATGCGCGCCGCGACGATAGCCTGGCGGCATGCGATGGGAGAACGACGTCGAGGTCGGCAACTGGATCCGGGATCGTCTGGATCCCGGCTTCACGACGATGCACGGCGTCGTGCCGCACGGGTTCGAGGCGTACGCCAGGATCTTCCATCCGGCGTCGGTGCGGAGCCTCCTCGGTGGCGGCGTCGTGCCGACGAGCGACGAGCTGCGCGCGATGTCGGACGACGAGTTCGACCGCACCGTCGCGTCGTTGCGGGACGAGGTCGTCACCTGGGCGGACACGGCCGCAGCCTTCGGCACGGTGCTGCACCCGCTCGCACAGTGGAACCGGATCGTGCGCACGCCGGAGGGCGAGGACTGGCGCGGCCGGCGCTCCCCCGACGGGCGGCAATTCAGCGCGCCGATCGAGGGCGATCTGCCGCCCGCGATCCTGGCTCATGTCGCCGAGCACCTGGTCGCGCACACCACGACGCCGGACGACGGGATCGCGGGCGTCTGGGCGGGCTGGGGCGGCCTGCTCGGTGGCTACGGTCCCGCCGGGCGCGTGTTTCTGACGGCCACCGGCGACGCCGCCGAAGCGCACGCGGCGCTGCTGGCCGAGAGCATCCACGACCCGTTCAACAACCCGTACCAGAAGGCGGTGTGGCACGACGGGATCCTGCCCCGCGAGATCTCCGAGAGCGCGCACCTCGAGCTCCCGCAGCGCGAGCACGTGCTGTTCGCCGCGCCGCCGCGCGCGTTCGCGGATCCGGACTGGGTGGCGTTCGTCCCCTGGCGCGACCCTTCGACAGGCTCAGGGACCGGGCTCGACGAACGCGGCGTCGCACCGATGGCGCAGCACCCGAGCCTGATCTGGCCGGCGGACCGCGCCTGGATCCTGGTCAGCGAGATCGACTTCGACTCCACGGTCGTCGCCGGATCCGCCGCTCTCGTCGCCGCGCTGTGCGCGGACGAGCGGATCGAGGCCCTGCCTCTCGCCGAGGGCGCGGACCTGCAGTGGGACGCCGACGAGCTGAACCGTTGAACGCCCGCCGCGGTCCGGCCAGGATGCGAGCCATCGGGGTTAGCGTGGACGCGTGACCGTGCCGACGAACCGACCAGCGGGCTCGTATCCTTTCGATGCCACCCCGCTCACCGCGCCGATCGACCGCGCCGCGCTGGCCGCGTTCGCCCGTTCGGCGCCCGCCGGAGGCTCCGGAGCGAGCGCGCCCCAGATCATCGGCATGGTCTTCGGCGGCATCGCCATCGTCTTCATCCTCGGCGTCGCGGGCAGCATCTTCGGTGCGATGCTGAGCACCTCCTTGGGAGTCGGCGTCAGCGTCATCGTCACCCCCCTCTTGCTCCTGGTCGTCGCGGCGGTCATCACGGTGGGCGTCGTGTTCTGGGTGCGCGGCCGGAGGATTCGGGCCTATCGCCTCGCCGCATTCGCGGCGGCAAACGGCATGAGCTACCTCCCTGAGCTCGCCGATCCGCAGCTTCCCGGCATGATCTTCGGCCTGGGCCATGCGCGGGCGTCCCGTGACCTGGTGCGAGGCACGACACCCCGCTTCGTCGAGTTCGCGAACTATCAGTACACGACCGGATCCGGCAAGGAAGCCGAGACCCACCATTGGGGCTACGTCGCCATCCGACTCGACGTGCCGCTGCCGAACATCGTGCTCGATTCGCTCGCGAACAACGGTTTCCTCGGCTCGAACCTGCCCGCGTCCTACGGCAGGCATCAGCGTCTGTCCCTCGAGGGCGACTTCGATCAGTACTTCGCGCTGTACTGCCCCGAGGGCTATGAGCGCGACGCGCTGTATCTGTTCACACCTGACGTCATGGCGCGCCTCATCGACAACGCCGCCTCCTTCGACATCGAGATCGTCGACGACTGGCTGTTCCTGTACGCCCAGAAGACAGAGGTGACGACCCTGGATCCCGCGGCCTGGGCGCAGCTGTTCGGCACCGTGGGGGCCGTCATCACCAAGCTGCAGCAGTGGGCGCGCTGGCGCGACGACCGGTTGCGCGCGGCGGGAGCCGTCGGCGCCGGCTCCACGGCCGCCCCGTCCGCGTCCCCGGTGCCGGCCACGGCCCCTGGCGTGCCGGTCGCCCCGCTCGGATTCCTCGCCGGCGCCGCTGCCCCGAGCGCCGACGCCACCGGCTTCGCCGCACCCACGCCGGCGGATCCGGGCCAGCCCTGGTCGCCGCCCCCGGGCGTCGCTTCCGGCGGGCGCCGGCTCAAGCGCGCGTTCCCCTGGGTGTCGGTGCTCATGTTCGGCATCATCGCCGTGGCGTGGTTCGTGTTCCGGGTGCTCCTGTTCGGGCACTGATCCGGGCACCGGCCCCTCGGCGAGGACCCCGCGGATCCCGCGGCGGTTCGGGCTAGCGTGGGGGCGTGAGCACCCCACTGCCCCCGGGATACTTCGATCCCCGGCCACTGACCGACCCGGTCGATTCCGGCGCCGTCGCCGCGTTCGCGCGGCAGCAGCGCGCGCAGCACCCCACGTCGGGCGGCACGATCGTCGGAATCGTGATCGCCGCGGTCGTGATGGCGCTCCTCGTCGTTCCGATCATGTTCGTGATCGCGATGGGCATCGGCCTCACGATCGGCTCCGCGGTGGGCCACGGCGCGGGTGGGAGCGCGGGCGCTGCGATCGGCGGGTTCGGCATGCTCGTCCTGATCGGGGGGATGGGCACCGGCGCCTGGCTCCTCATCGCCAGGGCCCACCGCGATCGACGGGTCGCTCAGTACCGCATCGCCTGCTTCGCCGCGGCGAACGGCATGTCGTGCATCGGGACGATCGCGGATCCGCCCCTTCCCGGCATGATCTTCGGGCACGGCTCGGGGCGTGCGACGACCGACGCGGTGCGCGGCACGCAGCCGAGGTTCGTCGAGTTCGGCAACTACCGGTACACCACCGGCTCGGGCAAGGACGCCCACACGCACCAGTGGGGATACATCGCGGTCAAGCTCGACGTGCCCCTCCCGCACATCGTGCTGGACGCGCTCGGCAACAACGCGCTCGGCAGCAACCTGCCCGCCTCGTTCGACAAGCATCAGCGGCTCTCGCTCGAGGGCGACTTCGACCGCTACTTCACGCTGTACTGCCCGGCCGGCTACGAGACCGATGCGCTGTACCTGTTCACGCCCGACGTGATGGTTCGGTTCATGGACAGCGCGGCCCTGCTCGACGTGGAGATCGTCGACGACTGGCTGTTCCTGTACACGCAGCGCCCCGTGTCGACCCTGGATCCGAACAGCTGGGGCTGGCTGTTCGGTGCCGTCGCCGCCGTGCTCGGCAAGCTCGACCAGTGGGAGCGCTGGCGCGACGACCGGCTGCGGCTGGGCGCTCCCGCGGACGCGACCGCTCCTGCCCTGGCGAGCTCCGCCGACGCCGTCGGCGTGGTTTCGCCGTCCCCGGGGCCGACCGCCGGGCACGCGCTGCCCTTCGCGGCGCCCGTGGACCTGCTCACCCCGCCGCCGCCCGGCGTGGCGCCATCAGGCCAGCGTCTGCGCCGGCGAGGACCGTGGGTGACGCTCGCGATCGTGTTCGGCGTGGTGCTGGGCGTGCCGGTGATCTTCATGGGCGCGCTCGGCGTCATCGCCCTTCTCGTGGTGGGCCGCTGAACGGGACCCACTCCCTTCTCCGGTCGTTGAGCGAGCACGGCCGAAGGCTGAGCGAGACGAAACGCGGTGCCCTTTCGAGATGACCCCGTTTCGACTCGCTCCGGCTGCGCCGGTGCTCGCTCAACGACCCCGTGAGGGGTCTGGCCCTCAGGCGCCGCGGCGCACCGCCTGCCAGAGAGCGCGGCGCTCGGCCTGCTCCACCGGATCCGGCACGGGAAGGGCCGCGAGCAGCTCCCTCGTGTAGGAGTTCGACGGATCGTTCAGCACCTGCGCGGTCGTGCCCTGCTCCTGGATCCGTCCCTGCCGCAGCACGATGATGCGGTCGGAGACGGCGTCGATCACGGCGAGGTCGTGACTGATGAACAGCGACGCGAAGCCGAGCTCGGCCTGCAGCTGTACGAACAGGTCGAGCACCTTCGCCTGCACCGAGACGTCCAGGGCGCTGGTGGGCTCGTCCGCGATGAGCAGCTTCGGGTCCAGGGCCAGAGCGCGAGCGAGCGAGGCACGCTGACGCTGGCCACCGCTGAGCTCATGCGGGAAGCGGTCGCCGAAGCTGGTCGGCAGCCGCACCGCATCGAGCAACTCGTCCACGCGCGCACGCGCGGCGGCGACGCTCGACGCCCTGCCGTGCACGACGAGCGGCTCCGCGATGCACTCGGCGATCGACAGCAGCGGATTGAAGCTGGTTGCCGGATCCTGGAACACGAACCCGATTTCGGGGCGGAGCGGGGCCAGTTGACGCTGCTTGACGCCGTTCATCTCCTGGCCGAGCACGCGCAGCGACCCGCCGACGACCGTGGTGAGGCCGACGACGGCGCGGCCGATCGTGGTCTTGCCTGATCCGGACTCGCCGACCAGGCCGACGACCTCGCCGGGGCCGACGTGGAAGTCGACGCCCTTGACCGCCACGACGCCGCCGCGGCCGAACCGTCCGGGATAGCCGATCTCACACGCCCGCGCGACGATCAGGCTGCCTTCCGGGGCCTCGTCCGCGACGCCGGAGGCCGGGCTGGTCACCGCCGCCGCCTCCAGCATCGACTTGCCCTGGCCGACGTGCGGCACCGCGGCGAGCAGTTCGCGCGTGTACTCCTGCTGCGGGTTGGCGAAGAGCTCCCGCACCGGGGCCTGCTCCACGATGTCGCCGCGCAGCATCACCACCACACGGTCGGCGAGGTCGGCGACGACGCCCATGTTGTGGGTGATGAGCACGATCGTCGCACCGAATTCGTCGCGGCAGGCGCGGAGCAGCTCGAGGATCTCGGCCTGCACCGTGACGTCGAGGGCGGTGGTGGGCTCGTCGGCGATGATGAGCCCGGCGTTCAGCACGAGGGCCATCGCGATCACGATGCGCTGCTTCTGCCCGCCGGAGAACTGGTGCGGGAACTCGTCCACGCGCTGATCCGGATCCGGGATGCCCACCTTGCGGAGGATCTCGATCGCCTTCGCCCGCGCCTCCTTCTTGGAGAGCCGGCCGTCGTGATGCGCGCGCAGTCCCTCGGCGATCTGCCAGCCCACGGTGTAGACGGGGTTCAGCGCCGTGGACGGCTCCTGGAAGACCATCGCGGCGTCGCGCCCGCGCATGGCGCGCAGCTTCGCCGCCGAGGCGTGCACGACGTCGGTCTCGCCGCCGCGCCCGCGCACGATGACGGCGCCCGACATCGTCGCGGTCTCTGGCAGCAGGCCGAGCAGCGCGTTGGCGGTGACGGTCTTGCCGGATCCGGATTCGCCGACGATGGCGAGCACCTCACCGGCGTGCGCCTGGATGTCGATGCCCTTGACCGCGTCGACGGGCTCGGCGTCAGTCGCGAAGCGCACCTTGAGACCGCGGAGTTCTGCCACATCGGGCAGGCCGGTGTTCATGGTCGTGCCGGTCATGCCGCACCTCCCGCGCGACGGCGGGTGCGCAGTCGCGGATCGCTCAGGTCGTTGAGGCTCTCGCCGACGAGGGTGATGCCGAGCACCACCAGCACGATCGCGAGGCCGGGGAAGATGGACGTCCACCAGATGCCGCTGGTGACGTCCGCGATGGCGCGGTTGAGGTCGTAGCCCCACTCCGCGGCCGAGGTCGCCTCGATGCCGAAGCCGAGGAAGCCGAGCCCGGCGAGGGTCAGCAGCGCCTCGGAGGCGTTCAGCGTGATCACGACCGGCAGCGAGCGCGTGGAGTTGCGCAGCACGTGGCGTGTCAGGATCCGCCCGGTCGGCACGCCGATGACTCTCGCCGACTCGACGAACGGCTCGGCCCGTACGCGCACCACCTCGGCGCGGATCACGCGGAAGTACTGCGGCACGAACACCACGGTGATCGACAGGGCCGTGGCCATGATGCCCGACCACAGGTTCGACTGCCCGTGGCTGATCACGATCGACATCACGATGGCGAGCAGCAGCGACGGGAACGCGTAGATCGCATCGGCGATCACGACGAGCGTGCGATCGAGCCAGCCGCCGAAGTAGCCCGACACCAGGCCCAGCGCGATGCCGATGAAGATCGAGCAGGCGATCGCGGCGAGGATCACCAGCAGTGCGGTCTGGGATCCCCAGATCACCCGGGAGAAGACATCGAAGCCGCTGACGGTGGTGCCGAGAAGGTTGGTGGCGCTCGGCGGCTGCTGCGTGCCGAACTTCACCCCGTTCACGGACTGCTGCGCCCATGAGTACGGGGCGATGAGGGGCGCCAGGATCGCGACCAGCACGAAGATGCCGGTGATGACGAGACCGGTCACCAGCATGCCGCGTTGCAGGCCCACGCTCTGGCGCAGCTGCGAGACCACGGGGATCCGCTCGCGCCAGCGGCGCTTGCGCGGCGCCTGTGTGGCGAGCACCTCTGTCTTCGGGGTCGGGAGGTCGCGGTCGATCACGGGGTCGGGGGTGTTGTCGACGTTCATCTCAGTACCTCACCCGCGGGTCGATCATGGCGGCGACGATGTCGACGACGAAGTTGGTGACGGCGACGATCACCGCGATCATGACGACGATGCCCTGCACGGCCACGAAGTCGCGCGCCTTGAGGTACTCGCTCAGCATGAAGCCGATGCCCTTCCACTCGAACGTCGTCTCGGTGAGGATGGCGCCGGCGAGGAGCAGTGCGATCTGCAGGCCCATCACGGTGATGATCGGGATCAGTGCCGGCCGGAACGCGTGCTTGGTGACCAGACGGTACTCGCTCACGCCGCGGGAGCGACCGGAGGTGACGTACTGCTGGCCGAGCGTTCCGATCACGTTGGTGCGGATGAGCCGCAGGAAGATGCCGGCGGTGAGCAGGCCGAGGGCGAGGGCCGGCAGGATCGCATGCCACAGCACGTCGAGGATCGCGGGACCGTTGCCCAGCCGGATGGCGTCGAGCAGGTAGATCCCGGTCGGCGTGCTCACGCCGCTCATCAGCAGCTCGGTCTGCGTGCTCGCGCGCCCGGAGACCGGCATCCAGCCCAGCCAGACCGAGAAGACGAGCTTCAGCAGCAGGCCGACGAAGAAGATCGGCGTGGCGTAGGCGAGGATCGCCATGATGCGCAGAGATGCGTCCTGCCACTTGTCGCGGCGGTGCGCCGCGACGAGGCCGAGCGGGATCGACACCGCGAACGCGACGATGAGCGCGTAGATCGCGAGCTCGAGCGTGGCGGATCCGTAGGTCAGCAGCACCGTGGTGACCTTCTGGCCGTCGGTGATCGTCGTGCCGAAGTCCCCGCGCAGGATGTTGCCGAGGTACTCGAAGTACTGGATCAGGACCGGCCGGTCGTAGCCGGCCTGGTGCACACGCGCGGCGAGCTGGTCGGGAGGCAGGCGACCGCCGAGGGCCGCGGTGATCGGATCGCCGGTGACCCGCATCAGGAAGAAGACCAGGGTGACCAGGATGAGGACGGTGGGGATGATCAGCACGAGGCGGATCAGGATGTAGCGCCACAGTCCTCCTCCGGAGGACTTGGGACGCGTCGCCACGGGATCTGCGGCGAGGACATCAACGGCCATGGGGAACCTTCGTGAGGGTGGAGCGGATCCGGTCGCTTCACTGCGAACCGGAGTCGGGCGGATCAGGACCCCGTGACGGGGAGTCGAGCCTGTCGAGGTTAGGGACCGGATCTGCGCCCTGGAACGAGGACGGGGCACCGTCGCGAGTGCGGCGATGCCCCGTCTGAGGGTGCGCTACTTCGTCAGCGGTGCGTAGCGGAACTTGAACGACGCGTCGAGCGTGGTGCCGTTCACGTCCTTGCCGACGACGGCGACCTGCTTGCCCTGCAGCAGCGGCAGGGTGGACAGGTCCTTCGCGACCATGTCCTGCACCTGCGCCAGGTCGGCCATGCGCTTGTCCTTGTCGGTCTCGGTCTGCGACTTCACGATGAGGTCGTTGACCGCGGTGTTGTCGTAGTGGTTCTTCAGGAAGTTGTCCGTCGTGAAGAACGGCGACAGGTAGTTGTCGGCGTCGGAGTAGTCCGGGAACCAGCCGAGCTGGTAGGCCGGGTACACATCGGCCGTGCGGTCCTTGGAGTACTGCGTCCACTCGGTGCTCTGCAGGTTGACGGTGAACAGACCGCCCTGCTCGAGCTGCGCCTTGATCGCGGCGTACTCGTCACCCGAGGACGGGCCGTAGTGGTCGCCGTTGTACTGCAGGTTCAGCGTGACCGGACCGGTGATGCCCGCGTCGGCGAGGACCTTCTTCGCCTTGTCCAGCGAGGGGCCGCCGTTGCCGTCGCCGTACATCGACTTCAGCGGCTGGGTCGCGCCGGCCATGCCGTCGGCGACGAACGAGTACAGCGGGCTGTACGTGTCCTTGTAGACGTCCTTCGCGATCGCCTCGCGGTCGACGAGGTCGGCCGCCGCCTGGCGCACGGCCTGAGCCTTGGCCGGGTCGGCCTCGGGGGTCGTCGCACCGAACGGCTGCGTGTTGAAGTTGAAGACGACGTAGCGGATCTCGCCGCCGGGGCCCTCGACCAGCTTGACCTTCTTGTTCTTGCCCAGGTCCGCGGTGTCGGTGGCCGACAGACTGCGGAACGCCACGTCGACGTCGCCGTTGCCGATCGCGAGCTTCAGGTTCGACGCGTCGGCGAAGTACTTGACGTTGACCTGGCTGTTGGCGGCCTTGCCGAGCTCGCCCTGATAGCCGGCGTACGGCTTGTAGGAGATGAGCTGGTTCTTCTTGTAGTCGGTGATCTCGTACTGACCGGCGAAGGCCTTGCCCTTGACGATGGTGTCGTCGTCGGTGACCTTGTCGGCCGAGAAGACCTTCTCGTCGACGATGGGCGCGGCCGGGCTGGAGAGGATGAGCGGCCAGATCTGATCGTTGCCGTTCTTCAGCGTGAAGACGACCGTGGTCGCGTCCGGCGCCGCGGTACTGGCCAGGTTGCCGAGGAGCACAGCCGGCCCGTTGGGATCGTTGATCTTGACCATGCGGTCGAAGGAGAACTTCACGGACGCCGAGGTCAGCGGGTCGCCGTTGGCGAACTTCAGACCCTTCTTGAGCTTCACCGTGTACTCGGTCGGCGAGGTGAACTCCGCAGACTCGGCGATGTCGGGGGTGACCTCCGCGGTGCCGTATTTGCTGTTCATCAGGAACGGGTAGACCTGGTTCATCACCGCGAACGACCCGTTGTCGTACGAGCCGGCCGGATCGAGGTACGTGATCTTGTCGGTCGTGCCGACGGTGATCGTGCTGCCGGAGGATCCCCCGGTCGAACCCCCGCCGCCCGTGCTGCTCGTCGCACAGCCCGCGAGAACGAGGGCCGTGGCGCCGAGCGCGCCGATGGCGAGGCCGAGACGGCCTCGAGTGCTGTGGAATGACATATACACCTCTGTATCGGTTCCGAGACCGCGCTTCAGCGCGGCCGCAACATCCATGGCCGTCAGGGTTCACGGCGCACGGGACACCCGATTGTAGGCATGGGTCGGCGATTCGCGGGAGTTCCGACGCCGAGACGTAACCTGGTCAGGAGATCTTCCTGGCCGGGGTGATGCGCCGGATCAGGCCAAGGCGAAGTGCTCCAGCTCAGCCTGATCGAGCATCCGCGAGCGGGTCAGGAACCGTTTGCCGGTCGGCGCCTCGACGCTGAATCCGGATCCGCGTCCGTCCACGACGTCGATCGTGAGGTGCATGTACTTCCAGTACTCGAACTGCGACGCGGACATGTAGACCGGCACGGAATCGTCGAGGCCGACGTCGAGATCACCGAGCAGCACGTCGCCGGATCCGATCAGGAACATCCCCACCGGATAGCACATGGGCGCGGAGCCGTCGCAGCAGCCGCCGGACTGGTGGAACATCAGCGGACCGTGCTGCGCCGTCAGTTCGCGCAGCAGCGTCGCCGCCTCCGCCGAGACGGCGACGCGATGGAACTCGGGCATCGCCCGCTCCTCTCTTGTGTCGCCCCCTCGGCCGTTGAGCGACGCTTCGACTCGCTACGCTCGCTCAGCGCGGGTCTTCGCGAGACGAAACGCGGCGCCCTGTCGAGCTGCCCGCGTTTCGTCTCGGTCGCCTTCGGCGTCCTCGCTCAACGACCGGTGGTGGGTATCCGGATCAGAAGAAGCCCATCGGGCCCTCCGCGTACGAGACGAGGAGGTTCTTCGTCTGCTGGTAGTGGTCGAGCATCATCTTGTGGTTCTCGCGGCCGACGCCCGACTGCTTGTACCCGCCGAACGCCGCGTGCGCCGGGTACTGGTGGTACGTGTTCGTCCAGACGCGGCCGGCCTCGATCGCCCGGCCGGCCCGGTAGGCGATGTCGCCACTGCGGCTCCACACACCGGCGCCGAGGCCGTAGAGCGTGTCGTTCGCGATCGAGATCGCGTCGTCGAAGTCGGCGAAGCTCGTCACCGACAGCACCGGCCCGAAGATCTCCTCCTGGAAGATCCGCATGTCGTTGGTGCCCTCGAACACGGTCGGGGCGACGTAGTAGCCCTCGCTGAGGTCGCCACCGAGGTCGACACGCTCGCCCCCGGTGAGCAGGCGCGCACCGCCCTGCTTGCCGATGTCGATGTAGCTGAGGATCTTCTCGAGCTGATCGTTCGACGCCTGCGCGCCGATCATCGTGGTGAGATCCAGCGGGTTGCCCTGCACGACCTTCTTCACCCGCTCGAGCCCGTCAGAGAGGAATCCGTCGTAGATCGAGCGCTGGATGAGGGCGCGGGACGGGCAGGTGCAGACCTCGCCCTGGTTCAGGGCGAACATCGTGAAGCCCTCGAGCGCCTTCTCGTAGTACGGGTCGGCGGTGGAACTCGCGACGTCCTCGAAGAAGACGTTGGGGCTCTTGCCCCCGAGCTCGAGGGTCACCGGGATGAGGTTCTGCGACGCGTACTGCATGATCAGGCGCCCGGTCGTGGTCTCGCCGGTGAAGGCGACCTTGCGGATCCGCTTGTGCTGAGCGAGCGGTGCACCCGCCTCGATGCCGAAGCCATTGACGATGTTCACGACGCCGCCCGGGAGCAGGTCGCCGATGATCTCGAACAGGAACAGGATCGATGCGGGCGTCTGCTCGGCCGGCTTGATGACGACGCAGTTGCCCGCGGCGAGCGCCGGGGCGAGCTTCCACGTGGCCATCAGCAGCGGGAAGTTCCACGGGATGATCTGGCCGACCACGCCGAGCGGCTCGTGGAAGTGGTACGCCACCGTGTTCTCGTCGAGCTGGCTGATGCCGCCCTCCTGGGCGCGCAGCACGCCGGCGAAGTAGCGGAAGTGGTCGACGGCGAGCGGGATGTCGGCGGCGAGCGTCTCGCGGATCGGCTTGCCGTTCTCCCACGTCTCGGCGATCGCGATGATCTCGAGGTTCTGCTCGATGCGGTCGGCGATCCTGTTCAGGACGTTGGCGCGCTCCGTGGGGCTCGTCTTGCCCCAGCTCGCGAACGCCTTCCAGGCGACGTCGACGGCGCGGTCGATGTCCTCACTGGTGCCTCGGCCCACCTCCGTGAACGGCTTGCCGTTGACCGGGCTGATGTTCTCGAAGTACTGGCCCTTGACGGGCTCGACGAACTCGCCGCCAATGTAGTGCCCGTAGCGCGGGCGGTAGTTCGCGAGCGCGCCCGGCTGCCCGGGTGCCGCATAGGCGGTCGACACGCTCTCCTCGATGATGGTCATCGCGTCTCCTTCGACGTACCGCGGCTCCGATGCCGCGCGGGTTGATGTGTGCCTCGACGGTAGGCGCGTGCACGTTGCGCCCGGATGCGTCACGTTGCATCGGGTTGCACCCCGGGGGTCGTTGAGCGAGCACGCCGGAGGCGAGCGAGACGAAACGCCGGGAACGGCGGCGTCAGCCCTGCTCGAGGCGCTCGATGCGGCTGACGAGACCCGCGCGCTTCGGCGAGCGCGCGGGCAGCAACTCCAGGCAGAGGCGCAGGATCTCGGCGTCCTCGGATCCCTCGGGGATCTCGGCGTACGACAGCAGTACGTCGATGCTGGCCTCGGTGCGCATGGTCTCGCGCAGGATCGAACGCACAGAGTCGCGATACTCCTCCACGCCCGGCGCCGCCGAATCCGGAAGCACGGGGCCGCGGTACGCCGAAAGCGCCACCCGGTGCGCACCCCTGTCGAGCAGCGACAGCACGTCCTGGGCGTCGGTCTCCAGCGGCACGGTCAGCCGGTACGGACGCGACTCGGGAACAAGCGCGGCCCAGATCCGCTCGAGCGCCCTGCGCAAGCGGACCATCTCCGGGCGCAGGGTATCGGCCGAGGATCCTTCGCCGTACACGAGCTCGGCGAGACGCTCGGCGGACAGCCCCTGCCTGTGCACGGCCAGTAGCAGCACGATCTCGGCGTGCCGCGCGCTGAGCTCGACCGAGCGCTCGCCGTCGTCGCTGAACACCTCGAGCCTGGCCCGATCACGGCCCAGCACGCGCAGGGCGGCGCGCTCGGGAATCGGACGCCGCCGCGGGGCCGGCGCGACGGGGGCCACCGGCTCGGCGCGGGCTCGCAGCCGTGCCACGAGCAACTCGGCCTCGACGGCGCGGGCGGTGGCGTCGACCAGCATGCGCGCCTGCGGGCTCGCGGCCTCGGCGCCGCCGGTCACATCGATCACCCCGAGGATGCGCCGGTCCTCCGGATCGAACACGGGTGCAGCGGTGCATGACCACGGCTGCACGAGACGGTTGTAGTGCTCGGCCCCGTGGATCTGCACCGAGGCGCCGAGTTCGAGCGCGGTGCCCGGGGCGGAGGTGCCGACCGCTCGCTCCGACCAGTTCGCGCCCTCCACGAAGCCCATCTCACCGGACAGGATCCGCTGATTCAGATCCCCTTCCACCCACAGCAGCCGCCCCGCGTGGTCACCGACCGCGATGATGACGCCCGAATCGTCGGCGGATCCCGGCAGCAGCAGTGATCGGATGGTGTCCATCGCGCCGGCGAGGGGGTGCGCGAGACGGTAGGCGTCGAGAGCGTCGGTGGTGAAGTCGAGCGGGGGCAGACCCTCGGCGCCGACGCGCTGCCGCCACGACCGCTCCCACGACTCCCGCACGGATGAGCGCACGCTCTGCAGACGGCCATCGTCGATGTTGCCCGCGACGAGCTCCTCATGCGCGCGCTCGATGAGCAGGCGCGCGGGCGCCGGCTCGCGGGAGGGCTGCCAGCCAGAGGACACAGGGTCTCCGATCGTCGGCGACGGAGTGGGTCCAGTGTACGGCGACCGGACTCGGCAGTGCCGCGATCGGAGCATTGCGGCTCCCCGCGGCGTCAGGCCGGCGCTTCGTGCTCGTCGACCGTGCGCGCGTCGGTCAGGCTGAGCGCGCCGATGCCGGCGATGATGCCAACCGCCACGGCGAGCACGGCGAACACCACCTGCTCGCCGTGGAAGAAGGATGCGACGAGGGCGGGATCCCATGCGCCGACGGGGAGCGTCACGGTGACCAGGGCGGCGATGAGCGTGCCGACGACGGCCGTACCGACGCTGGTTCCCAGCTCCTGTGCGGTGTCGTTCATGGCGGCGCCCATCGAGGTGCGGTTCTCGGGCATCGCGCCGACCAGTGCCACCGCGCAGATCGTCATGACCGTGCGCAGGCCCGCCGTCATCACCACCATCGCGAGCGCGATAGCGAGGTAGTCCTGCTCGACCGCCCAGGCCATGACGCCGAGGCCCGCCGCGAGCAGGCCCGCGCCCATGAGACAGGCGATGCGGTGCCCGAACCTGCGCACGAGCCACTCGGTGAGGGGTGTGGCGAGGATCATCGTCGCGATGAGCGGCAGATTGGCCAGGCCCGCCTGCAGCGGCGACCATCCCCACGCGTACTGGAAGTGCAGGATCAGGGCGAACATCACGCCCGCCATCGCGACCGAGGTGCCGATCTGGGCGATCGCCGCGCCGCGCACGGTTCCACGGCGGAACAGGGCCAGATCCAGCATCGGCGCCACCGCCCGTTGCTCGCGGAGGATGAAGAGCACGAGCGAGACCACGGCGCCGACCGCGACCGCCACGGTGATCGGAGATGTCCACCCGTTCTCGATGCCGCTGGTGAGCACGTAGCAGCCCATACCGATCGTGAGGATGCTCAGTGCCGCGCCCGGCAGATCGAGCCGGTCCTTGGTGAGGCCGCCCGGGGCGTCGGCCGGCACACCGAAGTGGACGCCGGCGGCGGCGATCAGGGCGATGGGCGCGTTCACGAGCAGCAGCCACTGCCAGGGCAGATGAGTGAGCATCGTGCCGCCGAGGAGCGGACCGAGGACGAAGCCCGACATTCCGACGACCATCATGAGCGTGATGGCGCGCATGCGCAGCTTCTCGTCGTCGAACAGCCGGAAGACCAGCGAGTTGGTGATGGGCGCCATGGCGGCCGCGGCGATCCCGAGCAGGGCACGCAACGCGATGAGCTCGCCGGTGCTGGCGACGAGCAGTACGGCCAGGCTGATCAGCCCGAACAGGCCGAGCCCGATCTGCAGCACCCGGCGTCGCCCGAAGCGGTCGGCGATCGAGCCGGCGGTCAGCAGCAGGCCGCCGAACGTGAGCGAATAGGCGCCGGTGATCCACTGCAGCGAGGTCGTGTCCCCTCCGAGCTCGCGACCGATGGTCGGCAACGCGATCGAAAGGAGGGTGTTGTCGACCATCTCGACGAAGAACGCGAGACAGAGAGCGGCGAGCGGGATCCAGGCGGCCCGCAGGGATGAGTAGGTGCGTGAGCGAGCGAGGACGGGTGCGTCGGTCATGGCGATTCCTCCGATCGACAGTTAATCGAACGGCGTTCGATGACCGAACGCCGTTCGATAGAATAGAACGATGTTCGATGATGTGCAAGCGCCTCCGGCGCCGGGACGATTCGCATGGTGGGATGGAGCCATGGCAACCACACCGCAGCAGGCCGACGGGCCCGCACGCCAGCGCGGTCCGCGCACCCGATCCCGCGCATCTCATTCGCTGGAGTCGGTCCTCGCCGGGGCGGTGGCGATCCTGGACGAGTCCGGCGCGCAGGGCCTGACGATCCGTGCGCTGGCCGCACAACTGGGCGGCGGCGTCGCGAGCGTGTACTGGTACGTATCAGGGCGTGACGAACTGCTGGATCTGGCTGCCGACTCTGTGCTGGGCGGCGTACTCGAAGCGACGGCGGACGTCGGCGGCGAGGACCCGATCGAGGACCTCCACACCATCGCGCTCGCCATGTTCGATGCGATCGTCGATCGGCCCTGGCTCGGCGCCTACGCCCTCCGCGACACGACGAGCCAGATCCACTCGCTGCAGCTCTACGAGCGCATCGGGGAGCACGTGATGCGCCTAGGCCTCACGCCGCGCCAGGCGTTCCATGCCACCTCGGCGGTCGTGGGCTACGTGATCGGCACCGCCGCCGACCTCGGCCAGGAGCCGCCCGCCGCCGTCGTGTCGGGCAAGGTGAGCCGCGAGCAGTACATGGCCGAGGCCACCGCGCAGTGGCGTGCACTCGATGCGGCCGAGTTCCCCTTCATCCACCACATCCTGGACGAGTTCGACGGCCACGACGACCGCGACCAGTTCCTCGGCGGTCTGGACCTGCTCCTGGCCGGCCTCCGCCTGCAGGCCGGGCGCTAGTCCCCGCGCTCAGCCCCGCGCTCAGACCTGTGCGGCGCGGCGCGAAACATCGGTAGTGACGCGCGAGCCGTACTACTGTGCGTTGCGTGGTAGTGTGCGGAGCAACGCAGTCGCCGGGGCTGCGGAGGAGGGTGAATGGACACCACACAGCTGCTCAAAGGTGTGCTGGATCTGGCCGTGCTCGCGGTGGTCCGCGACGAGGATGGATACGGATACGACATCGTGCGCCGCCTCCGCGACGCGGGCATCGGCGACGTCGGCGACGCGTCGGTCTACGGCACGCTGCGCCGACTGTACTCAGGCGGAGCGCTCTCGAGCTATGTGGTGCCCTCCGACGGCGGGCCTCACCGCAAGTACTACGCGATCAACACGCAAGGCAAGCAGATGCTCGATGAGCAGATCGCCACCTGGTCGCAATTCGCCGTCGCGATGTCGGGGCTGCTCGCGCCGCACGTGCCGCCCGCGGCCGCCGCTCCACCCGGAGCTACTGCTCCTATGGCGCAGCCCGCCCTCTTCCGACCCCCCGTCAACCCCACCGGGATCCTCTCCGAAGGAGCGCAGCGATGAACGAGACCACCCTGAGCGCCGCGGAACGGATCCGCACGTTCGCCGACGCCGTCCGTGCACAGCTCGCGGACCTGCCGCCCGACGAGATCGACGATCTCGTTGACGGCCTCGTCGGAGACCTCACAGACCAGGCGGATGATCACGGCGGCGACATCGAGCTGGGTGACCCGGCCGCGTACGCCGAGGAGCTGCGCAGCGCAGCGGGACTGCCCGAGCGTGCTACCGCCGCGGTCGCCCCGACGAAGACGCCCTGGCGCGCGCGGGTCGCAGCCGCAGCAGGAAGAGGCGTCGGAAGGATCCGATCCTCTCACGCAGGGCGCGAGATTCTGGGAGTCTTGGGCGCACTCCGGCCTCTGTGGTGGCTCGCCCGAGGTTTCGGAATGTTCGCCATGGTGAGCGTGCTGCTCGGCTACGGAATCTGGACGATGCTCACGCAGGGATGGCCAGGCATGCGGATCCTCGCGTGGACGCTGCTGATCCTGCTGACGGTGCTCAGCGTGCAATGGGGGCGTGGACGCTGGCTGCCGAAGAATCGCCTGAAGCACATCCGCACCGTCGTGAGCGTCATCGCACTCCTCGTCCTGCCGTTGGCCGTCGGCGTCTTCGTCACGGCGGTGACGAATCGAGGGACGGTCCAGGTCGTGAATCAGCCGGCGCCCGGCCTGTCTCTCGACGGGGATCGTGTCGTGAACCTCTTTGTCTACGACAAGGACGGCAAACCCATCGAGGGCGCGCAGGTCTACACGAACCGCGGCACCCCGCTGAACCTCATGGGACGTGGCAGCGATCAATTCGACAGCGCGGCTGCGTTCTGGGGCCCGGGCGACAGCGGCACCACGACCCTGCCGTATCGGGATGCGCAGGGGCGGCCGGTCTGGAACGTCTACCCGCTGCAGCTGGGCCGAGTCGACGACCAGACGGGTCAACTCGACTCGTCGACCACGATCGCGCCGCAGCCCCCGTTCCTGCGGGCGCCGGATCGGGTGCTCACGGTGACGCCGCAGCCCACGGCCAGTTCGACGATGCCGCCGACGACGTCCCCTACACCGCAGCCGTCCGACTCGGCCCCCAGCCCCTCACCGACCTCCACGCCGGCGGGCTGAGTCGTGACGGAACCACGGATCATCTCGATCGACCTCACGCACATCGTCGAAGCCGCCCTGCGCGGCGAACATCACGGGCAGACCGCCGGCGACCCCGTCGCGCATCTTGTCGACCCGGCCTCCGCCTGCAGGCGGGGCGCTAGTTCCCGAGCTCAACTCCGCGCGGCCCACCAGGCGCGCAGACGCTGCTCGGCGACCTCGGGGCCGATGACGCCTTCGTCGAGGCGCAGCTCGAGCAGGAAGCGGTACGCCTCGCCGACTTCGCGGCCCGGGGCGATGCCGAGGATGCGCTGCACGTCGTTGCCGTCGAGCTCGGGGCGGATCGCGTCGATCTCCTCCTGCTCGCGGAGTGCCGTGATCCGCGCCTCGATGTCGTCGTAGGCTGCGGCGAGGCGGGAGGCCTTGCGCTTGTTGCGGGTGGTGACGTCGGCGCGGGTGAGGATGTGCAGCCGCTCGAGCTGGTCGCCCGCGTCGCGCACGTAGCGGCGCACCGCCGAATCTGTCCATGCGCCCTCCGCATACCCGAAGAAGCGCAGGTGCAGCTCTATGAGCTTCGCCACCGCGTCGGTCGACTCCTTGTCGAACCGCAGCGCCTGCATGCGCTTACGCGCGAGACGGGAGCCCACCACGTCGTGATGATGGAAGCTCACCGCGCCCCCCGGCTCGAGCTTGCGGGTCTGCGGCTTGCCGATGTCGTGCAGCAGCACGGCGAGACGCAGCACCGCGTCGGCCGGTTCACCGGGGTGACGGGCGTGCTCCAGCGCGATCGCCTGCTCCAGCGCGGTGAGCGAGTGTTCGTAGACGTCCTTGTGGTGGTGGTGCTCGTCGACCTCGAGCCGAAGTGCATTGACCTCGGGCAGGAACTCGTCGACGAGACCGGTGTCGACGAGCACGCGGATGCCGCGCACCGGGTCGTCGGACTGCAGCAGGCGGATCAGCTCCGACTGGATGCGCTCCGGGCTCACGATTCCCAGCGTCGAGCGCAGCTCAGCCATCGCCGCGAGCGTGCGCTCCTCGATGCCGAAGCCGAGCTGGGCGCTGAACCGGGCCGCGCGGAGCATGCGCAGCGGATCGTCGCCGAAGCTCACCTCGGGGGTGGTGGGAGTGCGCAGGAGGCCCGCGATCAGATCCTCCACTCCCCCGGTCGGATCCACGAGCCGCTGCTGCGGGACGAGGAAGGCCATGGCGTTGACGGTGAAGTCACGGCGCACGAGGTCGCCGTCGATGTCGTCTCCGAAGGAGACGACGGGCTTGCGGGTGACGCCGTCGTAGGCGTCGGCACGGTACGTGGTGATCTCGACCTGCTCGGACGGACCGTCGGGCGAGGGCACCTTGGCGCCGATCGTGCCGAACTCGCGGCCGATGTCCCACTGCGTGGTGGAGATCGGCTTCACGATGCGGAGGATGTCGTCGGGGCGGGCGTTCGTGGTGAAGTCGAGGTCGTGCGTGGGCCGGCCGAGCAGCGCGTCGCGCACGGGGCCGCCGACCACGGCGAGGTCGAACCCGGCGTCGGCGAACGCCGTGGCCAGGGTCCGCACGACCGGATGCTCGGCGAGGGCGCCCAGGCGCGCAAGGGAATCGGCCATGTTGAGCATGGTCTCCAGGGTACCGGGGTGGGCTCAGCCGCTGCCGAGCGCGCGGTCGTCGGCGCCCCTCGGCCGCTCAGTAGGATCGCGGCATGGTCAGACGCAAGAACTCCCCTGCCCCGGGCGACGGATCATCCGCTGCGGCCGGCGATCCCGCCGGTGCACCCGAAAACGCAGCCGCGACGCCGGACGACGGCACGGGTGACTCGGCGGGGAAGGGCCGCTCCCGGTCTCGCCGCGACTTCCTGCGCCTCGGTGGACTGACCGCCGCCGGAGCTGTCGTCGGCGGCGGTGCAGGGGCTGCGGCCGGCTACGCGCTCGGCCAGCACAACGGCTTCGCGGAGGCGCTGGACGACTACGGCGCCCTCGCACCCCGGCACGCGCCCGGATTCGACCACATCGTGGTCGTCATGGGCGAGAACCGGTCCTTCGATAACCTGCTCGGCTACCTGTACACGAAGGAGAACCTGCCGGAGGGCAAGGACTTCGAGGGCCTCGACTTCGGCGAGTACTACAACGAGCTCGACGGCGTCCGCTACGACGCGCACGTCTACGAGGGCCCGACCGACCAGATCATGACGTGGCCGGATCCGGATCCCGGCGAGATGTATCCGCACGTCAACACACAGCTGTACAACGTGATCAATCCGGCAGAGAACGCCGACCTGTACGACGGCGGCTTCCATCCCCCGTACAACCATCCCGAGGACGGCCAGGAGCCAACCATGAGCGGCTTCGTCACCGACTACCAGGTGAACCTCATGCGCCTCAAGCACGGCAAGGAGCCGAGCGAGGACGAGCGCAAGCGCATCATGGGCTCGTTCTCACCGGAGATGCTGCCGACGGTGTCGACGCTCGCCCGCGAGTTCGCCGTGTTCGACCACTGGTTCTGCGCCGTGCCCTCGCAGACGTTCTGCAACCGCACCTTCTTCAACGCGTCGACCTCGCACGGCTTCGTCACGAACCACGAGGGCGGCGACTACGACAAGTGGCTGAACGCGCCCAAGTCGCCGACGATCTTCAACCGCCTCGAGGATGCGGGCCTGAAATGGAAGGTCTACTTCGACGAGCTGCAGATGGTCTCCTTCACCGGCGTGCTGCACGCACCCGTGCTGGAGAAATTCTGGCGCACCGAGCACTTCGGCACGATGGACGACTTCTACGCCGATGCCGAGCACGGGGAGCTACCGGCCTACGCGTTCATCGAGCCGCGGATGATCTACAACCACAACGACTTCCACCCGCCGTTCGGCGCGCGCCGGGAGAGCGACGTGGAGGGATCCGAGGTCATCAACAGCGCGTTCTCGGACGTGCGCGCGGGCGACGACCTCGTGCACGACATCTACGACGCGATCCGCACCAGCAAGTCGCCGAAGGGGTCCAACGCGATCAACACGCTGCTGCTGATCACCTTCGACGAGCACGGCGGCACCTACGACCACGTCGTCCCGCCGAAGGCGACGCCGCCGGACAACTCCGGCACCGGCGAGATGGGCTTCGAGTTCGACCGGCTCGGCTGCCGCGTACCCGCGATCGCCGTCTCCGCCTATACCCGAAAGGGCACGATCGTGAACGACCAGATGCATCACGGATCCGTGATCGCCACGCTCACCCGGCTGCACGGCCTGAAGCCGCTGACCCGTCGGGACGCGACCGCGAACGACCTGTTCCAGATCATCAACCTGGACAAGCCCCGCCACCCGGCGGACTGGCCCGAGACGAAGTCGCTGTACACGCCCCCGAATCCCGAGGCGAAAGCGCCGCACCCCGCGCACACGCATGCGAACAAGCCGCTGACCCCGCCGGCGCAGGGGCTGCTGGGTCTACTGCTGGCGCGCTACGGCCTGCCGGACGATAAGGAGCCGCAGACCTTCATCGAGGCGTACGACCTGCTGCACAAGCACGGCAAGGGGCTGTTCGGCGCGCCGGACGAGGACTGAGGTCGGGCCGCGGTGGCCCGGTCGGGCCGCCGCGCCCGGGCCGCCCGCACGCTCGGCACGGCCCGGCTGCGCACGGCCCGGCTGCGACGCTCGCACGATCCGGGGACGAATGCACGACGCGATCCCGGATCCGGTCGTGCAGGTGTCGCACGATCGTGCCGGCGTCGCGTCTCAAGGCGTGGGGCGGGAGGCGGCAGGCGCTCAGACAGCGTCGCCCTGCACCGGTCCCTCGGTGTTCGGCTTCCAGCCCAGGGCGGGGCCACGTGCTCGGCGAACGCCTGCAGCACGTGCAGGTTGTATTCGGGGCCGAGCTGGTTCGGTGGTGGTGAACATGACGCGAGCACGAACCCGAGCTTGCCCGGGACATCACAGAAGGCCGAGGACTTGAGTGGATCCTCAGCCTTCTTCGCGCTTCACCCCCAGTTGAACACCAGCTCACGAGGCGGTCGGTGTCGCAGCCGCGGGAACAGTCCTCGGTTCTAGCGGAGTTGCGTCGGCACCTTCGGCTATGTCTCGGTACTGGTTGTACAGCTCTCCAGCGTGATCGGGCTCAAGCTCCATCACCACCGTTGGTTTGCTGGATCGGAATGAGCCTCCGGCGAAGTAACCTTGCCGATTGGAACCCAGGAAGTAGCGATCATGAAGTGCTGTCGCAGGGACATAGATGACTGTGCAAGTCGGACTGGCGGAGGCCTGTCTCCCCAGCTCCTCCTCAAACTGGCCCCGCTTCAGCGACGCATTGAGTCTGGGCTTATCGAAAGCATCAACTTTCGAGACCTCTCGATCAATTGTCAGGAGGGTCACTCCGGGCAGAGCATCTGCGAGCATGGCGAAATCATGGGGGTGGAAATACGGATCGACCACGATTGGTTCCGCGAGGGAATCCAGCTCGCTCATCAATCCGATGTAGTCAAGAGGCGCCTCCGGGTCGAGTTTGAACACTGCGCTGTTATCCGAAGACTGGCGCATCGTCCCCTTGAGGAGCGCGATTCCCTGTTCTGTGATTATCAGTCTCTGCGACGAAGCTCGGGACACGAGCCCGGCACCGAGGAGATAGGTTGACGCAGTGGGTCCGGCTACAGGGTGGAAGAGATCCCTCGCGAGCGAGGAGGTTCCCCGCAGTCCTCCGCCGTTCCATTCCCGCTCCAGCGGCAGCTTGCTCGCGCCCACAAAATCTATCTCGGCGGCTGTCATGCCGGGCCCAGTCTGAGCCAACCAGAGCATGTAGAGAGGTCGAGTGATGCTCTCGGGCAATGGGTCCGTCATGTTTCCGGATGATACAGCCGCACCCCCGCTGTGAACGCACCGTGTGCTGCTCAGACGGGTCCGTCGGAGCTACTCAATAGACTCGGGCCATGGAGAACGAGCCTGCGAAACCCACGGAAGAGCAGATGCCCGAACCGCAGGAGGCAGAAGACGACTTCGCTCTCGGCTCTCTGGACTTCGATGGGCTCTCCCCCACCGACTTTGAGGAGTTCTGCTTCGATCTGATGTCGGAGAGCGGCTTCTCCAATGTGGACTGGAGAAAGGGAACCCCTCTCTCGTCCTCACCCTCAGACCGAGGCCGGGACATCGTGGCGCGAAAGACGCTCACAGATATAGATGGCCACGAGTACGAAGAGCGGTGGTTTGTCGATTGCAAACACTACAAGCGAGGTGTTCCGCCCGACGCTCTCCAGGGCACCCTTGCCTGGGCCAATGCCGACCGCCCCGCGGTCGTGCTGTTCATCGCTTCCGGCTACCTCACCAATGGAGCCAAGGACTGGATCGCAGAGTACGAGCGCACCAATCGCCCGCCGTTCCGAATCAGGGTGTGGGAGAAGCCCCAGCTCCTCAAGCTGGTCGAGAAGCACCTTGATCTCGCCTTCAAACACGATGTAGGTACGAGCACTCTCCGGCGAGTATCGGAGATCCTCGCGGCGGAGTCCGAGCTCACTGAGCGCCTCTGGTACGGGCGAAAGCCAACGGATGAGGATATTGCCGCGAACGACTGGTCGGAGGACATCAAAGCGGCTGTCCGCGAGGGCAAGCGGATGGCGGAGAAGGAGTATGGCGTGGATGTCCTCGAAAAGGATGTCGCGTCCGACTGGGACTGGGGATACCTATCCGGGCGGGCCTCAGCCATCCGATGGGTGCTCGGCGACGACTGGCACAATCTGGACAGTTAGGTTGGTCCTGATCTCGCTGAGCCGCGATCGAGTCCTCAGAACTGCCAGCCGTAGGCCCGGATGTAGTCGAAGAACTTGATGGTTCGTACCCGGTGCTCATCGGCAATGTTCGGGATCTTCTGGTTCTTGTCTTCGGTCCCCGGCCCTTTGCGGTTCTCCTCTGACACGATGGTGGACCGCTCTGACTTTGCGTGTGCGATCACGAAGGGGTCGGCTTCATTGAGCTGGCCCTGAACCCAACCGGGGTGAGCTACGCCGATCTCAGCGACGGTGATCAGCTCCTCGTCTGTGATCGGACATACGAACCCCTGCAGGTTCTTCGCCCAATCATGAAGCTCGTCTCCACCGCGATGAACCTCACGAAGAATGGCCTCGCAGATGCAACTTTCACCTGCTGCGACCGTCGCTTCGATGTTGTCCCACATCGCTGGGAAGATGTCGCGCGGGTAGCGCTGCACCAACCCAATCAGGATGTTGGTGTCGAGGGTGTAGCTCATTCAGCACCACCTGTCCGGTAGTACTCACTGAGCATTTGCTCCACCATCGGAAGCCGGGCATTGAGCAGATATGTAGCGTCGACAAGGTCGACACGGCGGTCTTCAAGCGCCCGAGCGACTGTTCCGATGTAGGTGGGGCCTAAATCTCGATAGCGCAGTCGCCAAGGCGGTACGAAGCCATCCTTCTGCTTGAGCGCCTCTCTTGCCTGCTCCCAGGTCTCTTCGCTGGCTGCTCGAACTTCATCGAGATCTTCGTCGTCGATGAAGTCGAGACGACGAAGCCGGACGGCCGCAGCGAGGTTACTCACCTTGAAGTGTCGGGCCAGGTGCTCAGATGCCGCGAAGGGGTCATCTGCGAACTTCAAGTTCGCTCGCACAGCGGCCTCCGGCATGAGGAACTTCGCCGCGAAGTTGTTGGCAATAGCTTCTTCGTCGACCGTCTCCCGAAGAGCGCACAGCCCGCTTGTCCGGTTGATGAGGTGGGCGACTTCGTGGAACAAGGTGAATGTTCGGCCAGCTGGGCTGTCGCCGCCGTTGACCATCACAACTGGAAGTTCGTCGTGATGGACGGAGAGACCGCGGAAAGTGTCTAGGGAGATCTTGGTGGTTTGGAAGACCAGCACGCCATGATCTTCAAGCAACCCGCGCCAGAAGTTGAAGACCTGACTATTCGCGGACTCGGGAGGTACGAACACATCTGTAAGCCCGAACTGCTTCCGCAGATCCCGCGCTCGCGCTGGGATGTTGCTCCACCCGATGGAGCCTTCCTTGAGCCGCCGTTCTGGTCGGCCGCCGAGGTCCAGCATGGCGGCGCGATGCTGCTCCGCCCGGCGCATCTCCTTCGCCAGATCTGCAGGGAGGTCGGCGTGGACTCGTCCACGGAAGTCGGCGGTGTCGGGAACATCTGGAACCGCTGGAGGGGCAGCGAAGAAGAATCCGAGGGGCCGATCTAGCTTGGTGGCGAGCAGCGTCAGCTGTCGGAAAGTCGGAAGGGCGTCGCCGCTCTCGAACTCCTCGAAGCGGTCAGGCTTGACACCGACAGCGTGGGCGAGGTCTTCCTTGGTCACATGATTGACCTCGCGAGCCCAGGTCAGAGCCAACGGATTGATAGGCGCTCTTGCCATCGCTCCACCTCCTGGCCCCCGCGCGCGGTGCGCGCCGCCGAATGATTGTCATTCTATGGCTACCCACCGACGAACCCAGGTCCTCGGGAACTCGAGGCCACAGACTGCGATCTCAGGCTGTTTCGACGCCTTGATCAATGCCTCGTCGTCATCCAGGAAGAGGCCTCAGATCGCGTATCCCTCGACAGGGCCCTCGGAGTTCGGCTTCCAACCGAGGGCAGGAGCCACATGCGTCGCGAACGAATCAAGGACATGTACACAATAATCAACGCCGAGCTGGTTCGGGATCGTCAGCATGAGGGTGTCGGCGGCCATGACGGCCTCGTCCTGCTTCAGCTGGGAGATGAGCACATCGGGCTCGGCGGCATACGTCTTGCCGAACGTGGAGCGGAACCCGTCGATCACGCCGATCTGGTCGCCGTTCTCCTCGCTGCGCAGCCCGAAGTAGGCCCGATCCTGATCCGTGATGAGCGGGAACACGCTGCGACTCACCGACACCCGTGGTGCGCCGGTGTGACCGGCCTCCTTGTAGGCGGCGCGGAACAGGTCGATCTGCTCGCGCTGCAGCTCATGGAACGGCTGGCCCGTCGCCTCCGTGAGCAGCGTCGAGCTCATCAGGTTCAGGCCCTTGCGTCCGGTCTCCTCCGCCGTAGCGCGGGAACCCGCTCCCCACCAGATGTGGTCGCGCAGCGCCGGGGACTGGGGCTCGATCGCCAGGTAGCGGCCGGCGCCCACCATGCGGGGGTCGCCGGGCGCCACGCCCGCCCCGTCGATCACCTGCAGGAACAGGTCGAACTTCTCGCGGGCCATCACGCCGCCGCGCTCCGGATCCTCCTCGTCATGGAAGCCGAAGGTCTCGTAGCCACGCAGCGCGGTCTCGGGTGAGCCACGACTGACGCCGAGCGCGATGCGTCCATCGGCGATCCAGTCCAGAGCCGCTGCCTCCTCGGCGAACTGGAATGGGTTCTCGTAGCGCATGTCGATGACGCCGGTGCCGACCTCGATGCGCTCGGTGCGCGCAGCCATCGCGCTCAGCAGCGGCATAGGCGACGCCGCCTGGCGCGCCCAGTGATGCACGCGAACATATGCGCCGTTGACGCCGATCTCGTCGGCGCCCTCCGCGAGCTCGATCGTCTGGCGCAGCATGTCGCCGGCGGTGCGGGTCGTCGACCCCGGCACATCGCCGTAGTGCCCGAACGAGAGGAATCCGAAAGCCTTCATGATTTATTCAAACGCATGGATCCGGACATGCATTCCCTTTCAGTGCTCGGCGGGGATCAGGAAGCCGTCGGTCACGAGTGCGCGCAGACGCGGCTCGAGGTCGGCCCAGAGGTCGGTGAGGGACACCTCGAACAGGTCGGCGAGCGCGGACACGATCTGGACGACCGTGAGGTCGCCGTCGCTCGCGCCGACGAAGCCGGCGAGCGCCGGGTCGACCGAGATCGTGCGGCCGAACCCTCCGCCCTGGCGCAGCTCGATCACGCTCGGCGCCTCCTGACCGGGCAGGTGATGGCGGGCCTCGGTCACGTCGGGCGCGACGAGCAGCACCTCGGGGATGCCGTCGGCGAGAGCGTCGTGCCCTGCCAGCCCGTCGCGGAACGCCCTTCCGGCGCTCGTCACGGGCTGGGTGAGCGTCTCGAAGCGGCGCAGCGGACTCACCGAGGCACCGGAGTCGGCCCCGACGGGCCGGCGGATCAGCACGTACCCGAACCCGATCTCGGTCACGCCACGGGCGGCGAAGTCGGCGAGCCAGGCGTCCAGCAGCGGCTCGAATGCGGCGTCACGGGGCGTCGTGCCGCCGTCGCGGATCCACAGCTCCGCATAGCCGAGCGGCGACAGCGTCTCGCGCTGCACGACCCAGACGTCCAGTTCCGGGGCGATCCACGACTCCAGGCGGCGGAGCCCCAGAACGGCACCGCGGGACTCCCAGTTGCCGAGCAGCTGCGCGGATCCGCCGGGGACGAGGTGTGCGGGGGCCTGCGTCACGAACGCCTCGACGAGCGCGTCGCCCACGAGCCCGCCGTCGCGGTACTCGTACTCGGGCACGTCCGCGCCGCGCGGCGTGATCACGAACGGCGGGTTCGACACGATGAGCCCGAAGCTCTCGCCCGCGACCGGCTCGAACATGCTGCCTTGGCGGAACTCAATATTGTGCACGCCCGCGAGCATCGCGTTCAGCTCGGCGTAGGCGAGGGCGCGCGCCGAGATGTCGGTGGCGATGACGGATCCGGCGTGCCGGGAGACCAGCAGCGCCTGGATGCCGCATCCCGTGCCGAGATCCAGCGCACGCTCGACCTCGACCGGCATGACGAGCGATGCGAGGGTGCGGGAGGCGCCGCCGACACCGAGCACATGGTCGGACGGCAACTCGCCGCCGCCTTCCATGTGGTGCAGGGCCAGCTCGTCGAGGTCGCTCGCGATCCACCACTCGCCGACCCCGTCCGCGTCGACGAACGACTGCGGCCGGATCAGGGCGGCCGGCACCACCGCGCCGTCCTCCCGGTAGCCGAGGCCCAGCGCCTCGAGCCCGTCGAGGCCGGTGCGCGCGAGCGCTGCCGCGACGTGGGCCTCCGGCTGCGGCATGCCCAGTACGAAGAGGCGCCCGAGCGTGGCCAGGGCATCGGTGCGGCCCTCGACCGCCGCGAGCAGCGGCGAGCGGATGCCCCGGGCGAGAGCGTCGTCGGCCTCCGCGCCCCAGGCGGCGCGCAATGGCTCCGACCGAAGGTCGGCGGCGTCGAGATCGGCGGCGAGCGCCGCGCACAGCACGGAGTCGGGACGGGGCAGCAGGTGTCGGACCACGGCGCCAGCCTACGCGGGGCGCTGCGCGGTCTCCGCGGCGCGCTCGATGGTGCGCATCGGATGTCCCGCACCCTGCCCGCCTCCAGGGATCGGGCCTGTGCGCCGCCTAGAATCTCAGGGCCAGCACTCCCCTGCGCCCCGCGCGCCCGACGGATCCCCCGATGACTGCGACTCAGACCGAATCAGCCCCCCTGCGCCTGCGCGTGCGACGCGCCGCCGGAGCCTTCGCCGTCGCGCTGGGCCTGCTGCTCCCCCTTGCCGCACTTTCACCTGCCGCGGCGGAGGAGACCCCCACCCCTAGCCCGACGCAGACACCGCAGCACACGGGTGTGCAGCTCTCGCTGCAGCCGGACGGAAACGGATCCTATGCATCCGGATCACCGCTGACCGCGACGCTCACGCTGCGCAACGATGCCACCACCGGTCTCGGCGCGGGTACGGTGCACCTGGAGCTGGGGCGTGCTCCGCTCGGCGATCGTCGCGCCGTGAGCGCCTGGCTGGACGGATCCGGCGACGCACCCGCGCTCAGCCCGATCGGCGACGTGCGCACCACGGTGCTGGATGCCGAGGGCACCTCACGCACCCAGGTCGTGGTGCCGGCGGGCGACGTCGGCGCGCTCACCCCCGGCGTCTACCCGCTGCAGGCACGGTTCGAGGCGACCCCGGCGGCCGCCGATGCAAAGGCACCGGCTCCCGCACGCAGCGCCCTCGTGGTCGCGCAGGGGACGCCCGCCACCGTCGTCACGGTCGTGCCGATCACGGCGAACCCCACCGGCGACCTACTGAGCGCTGCCGAACTCACCGCTCTCACCGCGCCGGCCGGGGCGCTCACGGCGCAGCTGAACGGCGTCGCCGGCACCCCTGCCGTGCTCGCCGTGGACCCGTCCATCCCTGCCGCGATCCGCGTGCTCGGTGCGGGGGCACCCGCCACGGCGACAGCGTGGCTCGCGCGGCTCGAGGCGCTGCCGAACGAGCGCTTCGCCCTGCAGTTCGGCGACGCGGACGCCACGGCGCAGGCGGCAGCCGGGCTGACCGCGCCGCTCACCGTCGACGACTTCGAGCCGTTCCTGAACCCCGCCGGCAAGACCTCGACGACACCCGCGCCGACGCCGACATCGACATCGACATCGAGCCCCTCGCAGGACCCTGCCGCACCCGACGCGATCGCGGGCGCCCGCACCGACATCCTGTGGCCGCGCGGCCAGGTCACCGCCGGGCAGGTGGCGACGATGTCGCATTACGGCCCTGCGGGTGCCGGAACCGTGCCGATCCTGCCTTCCACATCCTTCACCGCGGGTGCGCAGGATGCCCCGGTCTCGTCGCGCGGTGCCGTGGGCGGCACGGCCGTGCTCGTCAGTGACGAGGCCGTCTCGGAGGCGCTGAGCGCCGCGGCCGAGCAGTCCGATGCGGCGGCCCGCGGGGACGCACTGACCGAGGCGAACGCGATGCTGTGGTTCGACGCGCCCGGGTCCACGGTGCTCGCCGGTCTCTCCCGCACCGGGACGCGGTCGGAGGAGGGACTGTCCAGCGCTGTCACCGCATTCAGCGGCGGGCAGGACGGGCGCCTGGATCGCGTGCTGTCCGGCGCTCCGACCGAACTCGCGGTCGCCACGGGGTCCGCCGAGGACCGCGCAGAGGCCGTGACCGTCCTGACTGAGGACGCCCGCCGCCTGGCACAGTTCGCCACGATCCTCGAGCGCCCCGCCGATCTCACGGTGCGCGAGCGCATCTCCATGCTGCGCCTGCTCGGTGTAGGCGTGCACACGACTGCCGAGGACTTCGGCACAGCTCTCGCGTCGCATCGCACCGTGACGCGAAAGACCATGGAAGCAGTCGGGATCCAGCCGTCCAATCCGATCCTGATCAGCCCGAAGGTCGACGTTCCGGTGTGGGTGCGCAACGAGCTCCCCTATCCCGTCCGCGTGAGGCTCAACGTCTCATCCAGCGACAGCCGCATCGACGTGCCCGCGGCAACGGACGTCGAGGCGCAGCCTTCGAGCACCACGCGCGTGCGCCTCCCCCTCGAGTCGCACGTGGCCAACACCGAGCTCACACTCACCATGACCTTGACGAGCCCGACGGGCGTCGCGATCGGCCCGGCGCAGACCGCGCGCCTCACGATCCGGGCCGAGTGGGAGACCATCGGGCTCATCGTCTTCGGAAGCCTGGGCCTGCTGCTCATCGGCGCCGGGATCTTCCGCACGATCCGCCGCCGCAGGATCACCGCCGCAAAGCATGCCGCAGACGGCATGGAAGGATCCGACGGCGCGGCGCACGAGAGCGACCGGGAAGAACTCGCGGTCGCGGACATCCCCACCGAGAAGACCGGATCCGCTTCGGGCGAGAAGGAGACGAATGAGTAGCCTCGGTCGCGCCAGCGCCCTGCTCGCGGCGGGCACGATGGTGTCGCGCATCACGGGACTGCTGCGCACGATCGTGCTGGTGGGCGTGATCGGTGCGGTCGGCAAAGCGCCCGATGCCTTCGCGCTCGCCAACCAGCTGCCGAACGACGTGTTCTCCATCATCTCGGTAGGTCTGCTGACGGCCGTGCTCGTGCCCCAGATCGTCAAGGCCGTTGCCGGGGAAGACGGTGGCAGTGCCTTCATTTCGAAGATCTTCACCGCGGGTACGGTCGTGTTGCTCGCAGCCACGGCAGCCGCCATGCTCGCGGCCCCCTGGATCATCAGCGTCATCATGAAGGCGGGCACGAGCGTCGAGCAACAGCAACTCGCCCTCGCTTTCGCGTACTGGTGCCTTCCTCAGATCTTCTTCTACGGCCTCTATGCCCTCATCGGTGAGACCCTGAACGCGCGCAAGATCTTCGGCCCGTTCACGTGGGCGCCTGTCGTGAACAACGTGGTCTCGATCGCGGGATTCCTCATCATCGGGTTCCTGTTCGGAACTCCGCTCACCGAGGTCTCCGATTGGCCCGCCAACCGGATCGCCTGGCTCGGCGCCACTGCCACCCTGGGTATCGCCGTACAGGCGGGTGTCCTCCTCGCGTTCTGGCCACGCACGAAGCTGGCGCTGCGCATCGATTTCCGCTGGCGGGGGGTCGGTCTCGGCAACGTCGGCAAGTTGGCCGGCTGGACCATGTTGATGGCGTTGTCGAGCCTCATCGCCGGCTTCTACCAGCACAGTGTCGCCCTGGCCGCATCGGGTTCCAACGCATCGTTGACCGTGATGAACAACGCATGGCTGATCTTCATGCTCCCCTACTCGGTGATCGTGCTGTCGATCGGGACGCCGTACTTCACGCAACTCAGCGAGCACGCTCACGCCGGACGCCTTGAGGATCTGCGAGGCGATATCGCACGCAGCATCCGAACGCTCGGCTTCTTCCTCACGGGCGCGCTGGCCGCGGTGGTGGCCGCGACCGTTCCCGCCTCGCGCATCTTCACCGACAACCGTGATGAGGCCCAGGCCGCGGCCCTCGTTCTCGTCGGTTACCTGGTCGCACTCCTCCCCCTGGCAGTGCTCTTCATCGTGCAGCGCACCTTCTACGCCCTTGGAGACACTCGCACGCCCTTCGCCTTCACGATCTTCCAGTGCATCCTCATCGCCGCCACGGCGTTCGGGACGCAACTCCTCCATCAGGCCGGCATCATTCCCCTGTCTGCTCTGGCGGCGACGCTGGCGCTCGGCCAATCCGTTGCCAGCGTGCTGCAGACCATCGTCGCGACCGTGCTGCTTCACCGCCGCCTCGACGGCATCGGGACGAGTCGCTGGATCCTCGCATTGGGGCGCTTCGTGCTCGCCGCCATTCCCGCCACCGCCGCGGGGTGGGGAGTTTTCCTTCTCCTCGGCGGCCCACACGGATGGACGACGGCAGACCGGATCCCGGCGGCGGTCGGCTGTCTGATCATTGCTGCGGTGGTCATGGTCGTCTACATCGGTCTGCTCGCCCTGCTGCGTGCACCGGAGCTCGACGCCCTGAAGGGTCTCGTGCGCCGCTTCGTGCCCTCGCGCTGAGCCGTCACGGATCCGGACCTCGCCTCAGATGACCACGCCCAGCCGTTACCCCGACACGATCGCCACCCCCGTCACGCGTGAGCTGGTGGTGAAGAAGTCGCGCTTCATCGCCCACCTCGTCCCGGTCCGCTCGGTCGCTGAGGCAGACGAAGTCATCGCCTCCGTTCGTCGGCAGTATTGGGATGCCCGCCATAACTGCACGGCGATGGTCACCGGGCTGAACGGCGATCAGGCGCGGTCCTCCGATGACGGGGAGCCCTCGGGCACGGCCGGGATCCCGATGCTCGAGGTCCTGCGCCGCCGCGGACTCACCGACCTGGTCGCGGTCGTCACGCGCTACTTCGGCGGCGTGAAGCTCGGCGCCGGCGGGCTGATCCGCGCCTATTCGACTGCGGTCTCCGAGGCGCTGGACGACGCCGCGCTGCTGCACCGCCGCGAGCTCCTCGAGGCGCGTGTCGACGTGCCGCACGCCGATGCCGGCCGCATCGACAACGCTCTGCGCGAATGGGCCACGGCCCACGGTGCGTCCTTCGGCGATGTCACGTACGGCACCTCGGCCTCCTTCGCTCTCTGGATCCCGCTCGCGATCAAGGAGGAGTTCGCCGCTGATCTCGCCGCGGTGTCGGCCGGATCCCTCCTCCCCGTCTACGGTTCGACGCGCATCGTGGACGTCCCAGGCGACTGACCCGGGATCACGCGCCACCACCCTGCCCTCCGAGCCCGCTCTGCTCCGACCTCGGAATTCCTAACGGTTCAGCCGACCCGCGCTGTGGTGCGTGGATCCCGCCACGTTCACCACAGCGGGGCCACGCCCTCGCCCAGGAACGGCGGGTAACGCCCAGGCCCGCGGAATGCCGCGCCGGTACCATGTGTTGAAGCGTGCGACAGCAAGGAGAAGCAATGCGACAGGTCATCATCATCGGTTCGGGACCTGCGGGATTCACCGCGGCGATCTACGCGGCCCGCGCGAACCTGAATCCGGTGCTCGTGGCGAGCTCGGTCGAGGTCGGCGGCGAGCTGATGAAGACCACCGAGGTGGAGAACTTCCCCGGCTTCCCCGAGGGCATCCAGGGTCCGGACCTGATGGCCAAGATGCAGGAGCAGGCGGAGAAGTTCGGCACAGAGGTGCTCTACGACGACGTCACCGAGCTCGAGCTCGACGGCGAGATCAAGAAGGTCACGCTCGGCAGCGGCACCGTGCTCGAGGCCGCGTCCGTGATCTACGCCACCGGATCCGCCTATCGCACACTCGGCATCCCGGGCGAAGAGCGTCTCTCCGGTCATGGCGTCTCCTGGTGCGCGACCTGCGACGGCTTCTTCTTCCGGGAGCGCACCATCGCCGTCGTCGGCGGTGGTGACTCGGCGATGGAGGAGGCGACGTTCCTCACCAAGTTCGCCTCGAAGGTGTACGTCATCCACCGCAAGGACTCGCTCCGCGCCTCCAAGATCATGCAGGAGCGCGCCTTCGCGAACGACAAGATCGAGTTCATCTGGAACAGCGCGGTCGAGGAAGTCCTCGGCGAGGACGCCACCACCGCCGTGCTGCTGCGCAACACGGTCGACGGCACGACGAGTGAGCTCCCCGTGGACGGCCTGTTCATCGCGATCGGCAACGACCCGCGCACGCACCTCGTGCACGGCAAGCTCGACCTGACCGCGGAGGGCACCATCTGGGTCGACGGCCGCACTTCGCGCACCTCTGTTCCGGGCGTCTTCGCTGCCGGCGATGTCATCGACCCGACCTACCGTCAGGCGGTCACGGCTGCCGGATCCGGCACGGTCGCAGCGCTGGACGTCGAGCACTTCCTCGCCGCGCTCTCGGATGGAACCACGGCCGAGTCGGCTCTCGTCTGAGCCGCGGGAACACTTCAGCCCCTACCGCTGTTGACGCCTGTGAGCGTCTCACGCTTTCACAACAAGGAGAATCATGACTGCCAAGGCAACCAGCCAGGCGACCTGGGAGCAGGATGTGCTTCAGGCCGATGGCCCCATTCTGGTCGACTTCTGGGCCGAGTGGTGCGGTCCGTGTCGCATGGTCGCGCCCGTGCTGGACCAGATCCAGTCCGAGAACGGCGACAAGATCACCATCCTCAAGCTCAACGTGGACGAGAACCCCGATCTCGCCATGAAGTACCAGATCACGTCGATTCCGGCGATGAAGGTGTTCCAGGGCGGCGAGGTCAAGACCACGATCATCGGTGCCAAGCCGAAGTTCGCCCTCGAGCAGGATCTGGCCGCTTTCCTCGGCTGATCCCGCCCACACGGCCTCGAAGCCCGCTCTCCTCTGGGAGGGCGGGCTTCGTCGTTCGCGGATCGATCCTGTTCAGAGCGGCTCCGGATCATGCTCCGCGGCGCACTCCGGCTCCGCGTGCTGCGCCAGCACAGGCGACGGATCGATGGGCGCCGCGCTCCCCTACCGAAAGCTCTGGGAAGCTCTGATCCCTGACCTGCCCCCGGTCGGAGCTCCACGACAGCACCGTTTCACGTGAAACGGGCCAGTCAGCAGCCGACCAGAGGCCATGGTCTAACCCCGACGCTTCTCAGACGACAAGGTGTCTACCCGCCATACGGGCCACGCACCATGCACATGGTGGTGGCGGGGTCATGGGTCCTTGTACGTGCGCGGCGGCGACACGTTTCACGTGAAACGCTCACACGCATCGGCTGCACGCGGGCGTCGCTACTCCACGGAGCGGCGGGCGCAAACTCTGCGGAGGGCGCAGGGGTGGGTTCTCCGAGTGCATCGGGAGGGGCCCGCGAAGCGGGACGGTCCCCGCTCTGCGCTCGGAGAAGCCACCCCGAAGCCCGGGCGCCCCCCCGGGGGAGAGCGCAGAGGGAAGGAAACCACTCTGTGCGTGATCATGCCACCCCGGAGCCCGAGCGCACCACGACAGCCCCTGGTGGGGGATAGCCCTCGTCTGGGCGACGTTTCACGTGAAACATCGCGGGTGAGTCAGGGTCGGGCGTCGTCCGCCAGCAGGTCCCAGCGACGATACTTGGGCCCATCTCCAAGTAGCCCCCAGACGATCGGCGTGAGTTCGGGGTAGTCGAGGGCGATGCGACGGAGAAGATCGAAATTGCGTGATTCGTCGGGGCGTACGCCACCACTCTCGACGATCTCATCGGCTCGTAACAGGAAGACGACCAGTTCATCCACGCTGGGGAGCTCCTCCATGAAGGCCCACGGGTCCTCTCCCCCAAGCAGACGCTCCTGGACCAGCACCGCGAGCTCATCCGCCGCTTCGGCGCGCAGCACTTCGAGGCTGGCTCGACGGGTCGGGGACTCTTTCACCGTTCCAGCCTACGCGGCGCTGGGTGAACAGGGGCCCGAGAGGATCTGCGTACGCAGATCTTCCCGGGCCCCGTTGAAAGCGGTCGCTCCGAATCCGTCAGGAACCGAAACCTTCTTCGCCGATCTCCGAAAGGATGCGGTTCAGGTCCTGGATAGAAGCGAATTCGATCTTGACCTGGCCTTTTCGTGCACCCAGGGCGATCTGCACCCGGGTGTTGAGTCGATCGCCGAGCTTGCCGGCGACGTCGTCCAGGTACGCGCGGCGCGCGCCCGCCTGCGGCTTGACGGACTTGGCTACGGTGCCTGCTGCGGCGATGGTCTTCGCCGCCTCTTCAGTTGCGCGGACGGAGAGATCCTCGTTGACAACCTTGTCCGAGAGCCGCTGCATCAGTTCGGTGTCGTCGAGCGAGAGGATCGCCCTGGCGTGGCCGGCCGACAACACTCCTGCCGCCACCCGCTGCTGGACGGGAACAGGCAGTTTGAGTAGCCGGATCGTGTTGCTGACCTGCGGACGGGAGCGACCGATGCGGTTCGCGAGCGCCTCCTGTGTGATGCCGAAGTCCTCGAGGAGCTGTTGGTACGCGGAGGCCTCTTCGAGCGGGTTCAACTGCGACCGGTGCAGGTTCTCCAGCAGCGCATCACGGAGCAGGTCTTCGTCTGCGGTCTCCCGTAGAATCGCCGGCATCGAATCGAGTCCGGCTTCCCGAGCGGCGCGGGTGCGCCGCTCCCCCATGATCAGCTCGTACTTGCCTTCGTCGTTCTGCCGCACGACCACGGGCTGCAGAACCCCGAACTCGCGCACGCTGTGCACGAGTTCCGCGAGATCGTCCTCGTTGAAGTGGACGCGCGGCTGTCGTGGGTTCGGAACGATGTCGTGCGGGTTCACACGAATCAGGCGGGCACCCGGAACGGCGACAAGATCCTCGGCCGGCTCGGCGGGCTGTACAGCAGGCGCGGTCTCCGGGACCGGATCGATGCGTGCGCCGGGGAAGAACACGTCCACGGGGCGCTCCGTGGCATCCGAAGTGGGGATGAGTGCGCCGATCCCCCGGCCGAGTCCCGTGCGTTTGGCCATCAGTGCCCCTTCTCGTTGTCTTCGGTCGCCCGGCGGGCGATCTCAACTGCTGCTTCTCGGTAGGCGACCGCGCCTACCGACTGCCCGTCGTACGCGATCACGGTCTGCCCGAAGCTCGGCGCTTCGGAGACACGCACGGAACGAGGAATCACGGTGTCCAGCACCTCGTGCGGGAAATGTCCGCGCACCTCCTCCGCAACCTGCTGCGCGAGTCGGGTGCGTCCGTCGAACATCGTCAGCAGGATCGTCGACATCGTGAGGTCGGGATTCAGGTGCTTCTGGATCATCCGGATGTTGCCGAGCAGCTGGCTCAGGCCCTCCAGGGCGTAGTACTCGCACTGAATCGGGATCATCACCTCGGTTGCGGCGGTGAAGGCGTTGATCGTGAGCAGTCCCAGCGACGGCGGGCAGTCGATGATCACGACGTCCACCGGATTCTGGGTCAGGTAGTCATTGAGCGCGGTGCGTAGCCGGTGCTCCCGCGCGACCTGCGAGACGAGCTCGATCTCGGCGCCCGCGAGGTGAATCGTGCTCGGCGCGCAGAGCAGATTGGGGGATTCAGGACTGGCTCGCACGACGTCCACCAGCGGAACATCGCTGATCAGGACGTCATAGATGCTCTGCAGATCGGCAGTGTGCGGGACTCCCAGCGCCGTCGATGCATTTCCCTGTGGATCCAGGTCGATCACGAGCACCTTCGCGCCGAGATCCGCCATCGCCGCCGCGATATTGACGGCGGTTGTCGTCTTTCCAACCCCGCCCTTCTGGTTCGAGATCGTGAAGACGCGGGTCGGCCCGTCGAAACGTACCGTGACGCCTTCCAACGCCTTGCGGCGAGCCGTCAGATCCGCGAGTTCCCGGGCCAAAGGGGTGTCCACGCCGTATCCAGCAGTCGAGGTGCTTGGGGACTGTTTCACGTGAAACATCCACTCCTTTCGACGATCTCCGACGGGGAAACGACGGAATCTCCACTCTAACTTGCGCGGCCGACAATCTCCGGACGCATCGGTGAAACAGGGTGGTGTTTCACGTGAAACACCACGTTCTGTGCCACTCGCAGCTCCTTGGGGCATGCGCGCTGAGCCCTCATTGCACACGCGGGCGCAGGGGTGTGTGGATCACGAGTCGGTGGGCTCCTTCCCGCTGCGCGGGCCCCTCCCGATATTCGCCATCCACACCCCCCTGCGCCCTCCCACGACAGAAACGGTCGGTCGGTGCTGGCAACAGCTATGACCCAGGTGGCGGCGCTACGGTGATGTTTCACGTGAAACATCACCGTAGCGGCTGTGGCCCTCGAGGCAGGTACAGGCTGTGTCGACCGACTGAGAGGTCCCGCAGCGTTGACGGCCATCTCTGCGCAACACCACACTGCTCCCCCTACCCGGCCGTCGCGCTCTCATCCCACACGAGCGCCGCTAAGCGAAACGTGCTGAGCATGCCCCTCGCTGGCGGCTGCTCCTGGACACACCCACGATCCGATTCGTCCGCTGTCCTGGGGTTCGTTTCAGTTGGGGGCCCTGTAACACCCAATCCCATCCCTACCGAAGGACGCTGGTCCCACGCGCTTGGCCCAGGTCGAGCACGGCGTTTCACGTGAAACGAGGGCGGAGGGATGTGAGTACCACGAATATCGGGAGGGGGCCCGCGAAGCGGGAAGGAACCCGCCGATTCGTGGAACTCACATCCCGCAGCCCGGGTGTCACCAATCGAGGTGGAGTGATCAGAGGAAGACCGTATCCCGAAAGGGCGGTCCTACTTACAAGACCTAACCACGGACAGTCGCTCGCAGCACGCGCGTCGTCTCGGTCAGCACGCCTTCACCGAGGATCTCGACACGCACGTCGCTGAGCAGGAACTTGCGGATCTGCTTCTGCGCAGCGGTGATCTCGTTTTCGGCGTTGACGCCCTTGAGCAGCGCGAGCTCTCCCCCGCTGCGCACGAGAGGCGCAGTCCACGGAAGCAGAGTGCGCAGCGCGCTGACCGCGCGTGCAGTGACCATGTCGAACGTGCCGCTGAGCCCGACATCCTCAGCACGACCACGAACGACCGTCGTGTTCGACAGCCCCAGGGCCGTGACCTGCTCGTCCAGCCATGCCACGCGTCGCTCCATCGGCTCGATGAGCGTGAACTGCACATCGGGTCGGGCGATCGCGAGCACGATGCCCGGCAGGCCGGCTCCGGATCCCACGTCCGCAACGGTGCCGTGGAACAGAGGTGCGGCGATAGCGCTGTTGAGGATGTGCCGGGTCCATAGCCGCGGCACCTCGAGCGGGCCGATCAGGCCCCGCTCTTCGCCTTGCTCGGCCAACGCCGCGGTGAAGTCGCGCGCGAGCCCGATCCGATCCCCGAACAGCACGGCGGCAACAGCCGGCTCAGCCTCGAGCTCGGAAGACACCGGTTCAGTCATGTTTCACGTGAAACGTCAGTGCCGGCGGATGACCGTATGGCGGGTCGGACCATCGCCGTAGGACTCGGAGATCAGGCCCCGCTCCGCCACGATGTCATGCACCAGCTTGCGCTCGTAACTCGACATCGACGGCAGCGACGCCTGCGACGCTCCCTCGTCGAGCTTCGCGACAGCGGAATCGACCAGGCGCTCGAGCTGACTACGGCGCGCATCGCGGGATCCGGCGACGTCGAGGATCACGCGCGAGAAGGATCCGGTGCTGCTCTGCACAGCGAGTCGGGTGAGCTCCTGCAGCGCCTGCACGGTGTCGGGCGCGGAAAGCAGGCGCAGACCGTCGCCCTCCGCCTCGACCGAGACGTATGCTCGTCCCTGCTTGACGTCCAGGGTCAGGTCGCCGTCGATGTCGGCGATGTCCAGAAGACCCTCGATGAAGTCCGCCGCGACGTCGCCCTCATGCTCGAGATCGGAGACGGTCGGCTCGGCGACATCCTGCTCGGTCATGCCTTGTCTCCGTTCACGTTCTTCTCAGGATCCTTCTTGGCGTGGTCCTGGTCCTTCTTGGCGCGCTTGGCGCTCTTCGGCTGCTGGCGCTTGGGCTGCTGAGCACGGAGGCGCTCGGCGTCCTCCAGCATCTTCTGCTGCTCGGCGTCGTAGGCGGCCTTCGGCACGACCTTGCCCTCGGAGTTGATGGCCTTGCCCTTGCGCGCGAGACGCTCCTCCCGCGCCTTGGCCGCATCGGATCCGGGTGTCGGCATCTCACGCAGCACCAGGAACTGCTGGCCCATCGTCCACAGGTTGCTGATGAACCAGTAGATGACCACACCGAGCGGGAAGAACAGACCGGAGAAGATGAAGCCCAGCGGAAGGATGTACAGCATGATCTTCTGCATCTGGTACGCCTGGCCGGTCTTGGCCTCGGGCGACAGGTTCTTCGAGATGATCTGCAGCTGCGTGAAGAACTGGGATCCGATCATGAGGATCACCAGGACGACGAGGATCGCGACCGTGGTCTCCCAGCCGGCCGGCTTGTGCTGCACCGCATCCACGAGGCTGGTGTGCAGCGGCGCCACTCCGAACAGCGTCGCGTCGTAGAACTGCTTGGTCAGCTGCTTCGTCAGCAGCCACACCCCGCCCTCGCCCGCGACGGCGTGCTTCTTGACATCGCTCAGCGTGTAGAACATGCCGAGCAGGAACGGCATCTGCACCAGCAGCGGAAGACAGCTCGACATCGGCGTCGTGCCGTGGCGCTTGTACAGGGCCATGGTCTCGCGACTCATCGCCTCGCGGCTCAGCTGATCACGCTTGCCCTTGTACTTCTCCTGAACTTTCTTGAGTTCAGGGGCGATTTCCATCATCTTGCGCTGACTCTTGATCTGCCGCACGAAGAGCGGGAAGACCGCCGCGCGGATGACCAGGACGAGCCCGACGATCGACAGCACCCAGGTGAGGCCCGCGGCGCCCTGCATGCCCAGGGAGGTGAACAGCCAGTGCCAGGCGACGAGGATCGCCTCGACCAGTGCCTTGAACGGCCACATGACGATGCCGAGCAGATCGAAGCCTCCGCTCGAGGCAGCAGGCGTCGTTGACGCGGCAAACAGGAGGTCGGAACCCACTGATCAGTCCTTTCGGGAGGGTACGACGAATCCTCGGGGCGTGAGGGCGTGTCGGAAGTCGGAATGCGGTGGCACGTCGTCCACACCGCCGTGGCTCCAGGGATTGCAGCGCAGAATCCGCCACGCCGAAAGGCCTGCGCCCTTCACCGCACCGTGCTGCTGCACCGCACCTACAGCGTAGGCGGAACACGATGGGTAGTACGCACAGACATCGCCGTACAGGGGGGAGACCACCGCGCGGTAGGCGGTGAGGAACCCCAGCACCAGGTTGCGTGGAACCAGCGGGACTGCCCGCAGCGCGTCACCGGCGTGCAGGTGCGCAGTACCGCGCGAATACGCCGGAAGCGCGCTCATCGCACACCCCTGTCGACGGCTCGTCCCAGATCCGACAGCAGATCCACGAAAGGCGCCTCCGCCGCGGAAGGCAGGGCGCGGATGACGATGTCGACGCCGTCCCGCAGCGGGAGCTGGCGGGCGCATGCGTCCTTCAGGCGTCGCCGCACCGTGTTGCGGGTCACTGCGTTCCCCACCTGCTTGCTCACGATGAAGCCGAAGCGCACGGGGCGCTGCTCACCGGTGTCGAGCACCGAGACGACAAGCCGCAGCCCGCCGTATCGCCGTCCGCGCCGAACCACCGTGCGGTAGTCGGACCCGCGGACGAGGCGATGCGGGCGGGCGAGCACGGTTTACGCCGAGAGCTCGACACGGCCCTTCGTGCGGCGTGCCGAGAGGATGGCGCGGCCGGCGCGGGTGCGCATGCGGGCACGGAACCCGTGCTTCTTGGCGCGACGACGGTTGTTGGGCTGGAAAGTACGCTTGCTCATGATTTCTCCGGGAAGGGAAGCTGTCACCGGGATCGATGCGGCCGGAGACGGTGGACAAAGACTGCCGAAATGGCATAAGTCAACCGATTAAGGCTACGACGTCGACCCCGACATCGCAAACTGAGCGGGCGAAAGCAACATTATCCACATCTGTGGAGGGATCCTTCAACAAGGACACGCCGTCTCTCGTTCCCAGTCACAGGTTGCCCTCACGGCCCAGGCTGACTACCGTGGCACGAGCAGTTATCCACAGGCAGCGTGTCCCGATCCGCCCGCTGTGCCGAGTCGCCCGGGGGAACCATGTCCGCAGCCGCAGAGTCCGAAGTCCCGATCTGGGACGAACTTCTCGCGGAGCTGGCCCGAGACGAGCGCGTCTCCGCGCCGCTGCAGGGCTTCCTCAATCTCGCCGTTCCTGCGGGCGTCATGACTGCCACCCTCTACCTGGAGGTCCCGAACGACCTCACCGCGGGACAGATCAACAAGCGCCTCCGACTGCCGATCATGGAGGCGCTCGCCCGCATCGGAGACGAGGTGACCTCGTTCCGCGTCACCGTGAACCACGACATGGTCGAGCAGCAGACCGTGCCGATCCCGGTCCCGGACTTCGCCCCCGGCCGGCAGGAGCCGACCAGGATCGAATCCCCCATCGAGCAGCAGCCGACACCGATCCGTCACGAGTCGCGGCTGAACCCCAAGTACGTCTTCGACAACTTCGTGATCGGCCAGTCCAACCGCTTCGCCCACGCGGCCGCCGTCGCCGTCGCCGAGGCACCCGCGAAGGCGTACAACCCGCTGTTCATCTATGGAGGCCCTGGCCTGGGCAAGACCCACCTGCTGCACGCGATCGGCGACTACGCCCAGTCCCTGTACGCCGGGGTCAAGGTTCGCTACGTGTCGAGCGAGGAATTCACCAACGACTTCATCAACTCGATCGCGAACAACCGCGGATCCGCCTTCCAGGCGCGCTATCGCGAGGTCGACATCCTGATGATCGACGACATCCAGTTCCTGCAGGGCCGCGCGGAAACGCAGGAGGCGTTCTTCCACACCTTCAACCAGCTGCACGACCACAACAAGCAGGTCGTCATCACGAGCGACCTGCCGCCCAAGCACCTCACCGGGTTCGAGGAGCGGATGCGGAGCCGGTTCGAGTGGGGCCTCATCACCGACGTGCAAGCGCCCGACCTGGAGACGCGCATCGCGATCCTCCGCAAGAAGGCGCAGAGCGAGCAGCTGCACGTCCCGGACGACGTGCTCGAGTACATCGCGACGAAGGTGTCCTCCAACATCCGCGAGCTCGAGGGTGCGCTGATCCGTGCCACGGCGTTCGCGAACCTGAACCGCTCCGCACTCGACATCGCCACCGCGCAGACGGCCCTGCGCGACATCGTCGATCAGGACGAGGACAGCATCATCTCGCCGACCGACATCATCACGACGACCGCGAACTACTTCAAGCTCAGCGAGGACGACCTCTACGGATCCAGCAGGTCGCAGCAGATCGCGACGGCCCGACAGATCGCCATGTATCTGTGCCGCGAGCGCACCAATCTCTCATTGCCGAAGATCGGCCAGCTGTTCGGCAACCGCGACCACACCACCGTGATGTACGCGTACAAGAAGATCAGCGAGCTCATGAAGGAGCGCCGCGCCATCTTCAACCAGGTGACCGAGATCACCGCCCAGCTCAGCCGTCGCTGAACCTCCGCACGGATCCTCCCCCGCGCTGCGGGCTCTCTGCGCGGCCGCAGGAGCGCCGTCGACGCCAGTTCCAGGCTGTGCCGGCGAATTCTGGCATCCGCCCCGCCCGGAAGTCCACATGTGGATAACTTGGGGATATCTCGGGATCCGGACGGCGTGGATTCCCCATGATGAGCGTCGATCTGTGGATAACTCGGGCGAACGGATCCGCACCGCATGCCCCGCGACCCCGCTGTTTCCGCAGGGTCTCCACAACTCACACGTCTGTAGTTCCCTAGAGCCGCAAAGCATCCCCAGAGTTATCCACAGTATCCACAGGCGTTAACACCGTTAAGAACTCCTTTCGAATCTCCGTCCATCGATCACCACCCGGTGCCGGGTTGGGGATGGATCCGGATCCGGAGCACTTCGACCTGAACCTGATGCCTCGTGGCATTAGCATGGGATCCCCTGGTGTCTGCCATGGGGCGGAGATTCGTGTCATCCTCCGCATTCAGTCGACGGAGGAGCGCCGGTGAGGTTCCAGGTCAATCGCGATGTCTTCAGCGAAGCTGTGTCCTTCGTCGTCAAGCTGCTGCCTCAGCGCAATCCGCAGCCGATCCTGGCCGGAGTGCTGATCGAGGCCGGTGATGAGGGGCTCACGCTCTCGGCCTTCGACTATGAGGCCTCCGCGCGCACCACGATCGAGGCCACCGTCGACGAACCGGGCACGATCCTCGTGCACGGACGCCTGCTCTCCGACATCGCCAGCCGTCTGCCCAACGCACCGATCGAGATCTCTGTCGAGGAGGACGGCGGCATCGCCGTACGCTGCGGATCCGCACGCTTCACCCTCGCCGCCATGCCGGTCGAGGAATATCCCTCCATTCCCGAGGTCTCCGGCACCAGCGGTGTCGTCCCCGCAGAGGACTTCGGCACTGCGATCGCCCAGGTCGCCTTCGCCGCCTCGCGCGACGACGTCACCCCGGTGCTCACCGGCGTGCAGCTCGAGGTCAGCGAGAACACGCTGAGCCTCGTGGCCACCGACCGATACCGGGTGTCGCTGCGCGACGTCCCATGGGACGGCGAGGCCGCGGCGCAGACCGCGCTCGTCCCGGCTCGCACCCTGCAGGAGGTCGGTAAGACCTTCGGTCACGCCGGCACCATCCAGATCTCGTTCTCGGGCGCCGGTGACCGCGAGATCATCGCATTCACCGCGGGCAACAAGACCGTCACCTCGCTGCTCATCAAGGGGAACTTCCCCCCGGTCCGCCGCCTTTTCCCGGAGCAGACCGACCACCACGCGGTGGTGAGCACCGCCGACCTCACCGAGGCCGTGCGTCGCGTCGCGCTCGTGCTGGACCGGTCCGCTCCGCTGCGTTTCACGTTCGAAACGACCGAGGTGACCATGGACGCCTCCGGCGGCGAGCAGGCCCGTGCCTCCGAATCGGTCGACGCGCACCTCAACGGCGAAGAGGTCACCCTCGGCCTGAACCCGCAGTACCTGCTCGAGGCGCTCGGAGCTCTCAAGAGCGAGTTCGTGCGCGTCACGTTCACCTCCTCGGACAACGCGAACAAGCTCAGCCCCGTGCTGATCACGAGCCAGACGTCGGTCGATGCGGCCGGTCTCGACTCGTACAAGTACCTGCTGCAGCCCAACCTGCTGCTCCGCTGAGACGGATGAGGCTGGATCCGATCGATTCCGCTCTCGCGGAGAGGATCATCACCCGCGATGAGCGATCGGGCGACGACTGGCACCCCGAGTACCCGTTCGAGGACGAACTCGTGCCGCTGCGATCGCTCGCCGCTCGCGAGGACGCGGATCCGGTCTTCACGCTGTACGCCATCCGCGATGACCAGGGTGTCGCGGTCGGCGGCTTCGGATTCTTCGGTCCACCGGACGAGACGGGAACAGTCGAATTCGGGTACGGGCTGATCCCCGCCGCGCGCGGTCGAGGGCTCGCGACGACCGCCGTCACCGAAGGCCTGAGGATCGCGGCCGATCATGGAGCCGTGCGCGCGATCGCCGACACCGAAGAGACGAATCTCGCCTCGCTCGCCGTGCTGGCGCGGTCCGGAATGACCGAGATCCGCCGCGAGGGCGGCATGGTCTACGTCGCCCGCGAGTTCTGATCGCGCTGTCGCACACGGCCCGGCCCCCCCGCGACTGGTCGCAGAATGCGGCTTCGAACGCGGAATGACCGCGTTCTGCGACCACTGAGCCGGAGACGGAGCGCACGGGTTCCGACCCAACCCGGTGTCGGGGCCCGCGGGTAAGGTTGCTCGGGTGATTGTGGAGCATCTCAGCCTCGTGGATTTCCGCAATTACGCGACCGCCGAACTCGCGCTGCACCGCGGCCCGAACGTGCTCGTCGGCCGCAACGGCCAGGGCAAGACGAACCTCGCCGAGGCGATCGTGTTCCTCGCGACCCTGGGTTCGCACCGGGTCTCCTCCGATGCCCCGATGGTGCGCGACGGTCATGATGCGGCGATCGTCCGCGCTCGGCTCGCGCACGGGCCGAGGAAAGTCCTGATCGAGGTGCAGATCAACCGACAGGGTTCGAACAAGGCGCGCATCAACGCCGCTCCCGGCCGGACCGCGGATCTGCCCCGATACGCGCACGTCGTGCTGTTCGCCCCGGAGGATCTGCAGATCGTGCGCGGGGATCCGTCCTCCCGCCGCCGGTTCGCCGATCAGCTGCTGATCCAGCGCACTCCGCGCATGTCGGCGGTGCTCGGCGACTACGACCGCGTGCTGCGTCAGCGCACGGCGCTGTTGAAGTCGGCGCGTGCCCGTGGCATGAAAGCCGAGGCCTTGACCACGCTCGACGTCTGGGACGACAAGCTCATCGCACTCGGATCCGAGATCATCGACGCCCGTTCCCGGCTCGCCGCCGACCTGCAGCCGGGGCTCACCGATGCGTATTCGGCGATCGCCGGCGAGGATCATGACCCGCGCCTGCACTGGGCCCAGTCGATCCGCGGCGGCGACCCGGAGGAGGGCGACGCCGCCGAGGAGGCACCCGCTCCCGGATCCACGGCGGATCTCTTCCGCACCGCCCTCGCGGCCAAGCGCTCCGCCGAGCTCGAGCGGGGACTCACCCTGGTCGGACCGCACCGCGACGACCTCGTGCTGCGGGTGCGCGACCTCCCGGTGAAGGGCTACGCCTCCCACGGGGAGTCGTGGTCGATCGCGCTCGCGCTGCGACTCGCCTCGGCGGAGCTGCTGCGCGCGGAATCACCCGCCGGGGATCCGGTGCTCATCCTCGACGACGTGTTCGCCGAGCTCGACGCGGAACGCCGCCGGCGTCTGGCCGGCATCACGGCCGGCTACGAGCAGGTGCTGGTCACGGCAGCCGTCGAGGAGGACATCCCCGAGGTGCTGCATCGGCACGTGGTGCGGATCTCGGCCGGCACCATCATCGACGAGCGCGAGGTCGACGATGACCGAGCATGACGAGCCGGACGTCCCGGAGACGATCGCGACGTACCTGCGCCTGAGGGGTCTGAAGCCGAGTTCCAAGAATTGGAAGCGCAAGAAGCGCCTCGTCGATGACGAGAACGCCCCGTTCACGGCCGGCCGCGACCCCGGCACACTCGGAGATGTCCTGGCGAAGCTGACCAAGGATGCGGGTTGGGAGGCGGCGCTGAGCCGCGAGGATCTCGTGCTGCAGTGGGCGGAGCTCGCGGGCCCCGACACGGCCAAGCACTCCGAGCCGGTGTCGCTGGAGGGCGGCATGCTCACGGTCAAGTGCGATTCGACGGCGTGGGCGAAGAACCTGCAGTACATGCGCGCCGTGATCATCACGGAGATCGGGAGGAGGTACCCGGAGGCCGGTGTCGAGAACATCCGGTTCGTCGGGCCGGACGTCCCTTCGTGGAAATGGGGCACCAGAGTCGCTCCAGGGCGCGGTCCGCGCGATACCTACGGTTAGGACATGATCCATCCCGTCCCGGGGGGCTCCAGGCGCGCAGAATCGCGTACAACGAGACAGGAAGGGGTCTTTCCGATAGACTGGGGGCCTAGATCTTCGATGTGGAGCCTCCTCTCAGATGACGCCTGAAACCCCCTCTGACGCGAACGAATCGACCGCGAACGACTCGACCCAGACGGGGGCAGAAGCACCCGGATCCGCCACGTCGCCGACCGCGCCCGCCCCGGCGGCGAAGCCCGCCCCAGAAGTGGAGTACGGCGCCGACTCGATCCAGATCCTCGAGGGACTCGAGGCCGTGCGCAAGCGCCCCGGCATGTACATCGGTTCGACCGGACCCCGCGGCCTGCACCACCTGGTGTACGAGATCGTGGACAACTCCGTCGACGAGGCGCTCGCGGGCTACGCCGACAAGATCCTCGTCACGCTCCTCGCCGACGGCGGCGTCCGTGTCATCGACAACGGTCGCGGCATCCCGGTCGACCCGCACTCCTCCGACCCGACCAAGTCGACGGTCGAGGTCGTGCTCACGATCCTGCATGCCGGTGGCAAGTTCGGCGGCGGCGCGTACGCCGTGTCCGGCGGTCTGCACGGTGTCGGATCCTCCGTGGTCAACGCCCTTTCGACGCGATTCGACGTCGAGGTCAAGCAGAAGGGCTTCGTCTGGCGGCACCGTTTCGCCGACGGTGGTGCGCCGCAGCAGCAGCTCGAGAAGGGCGAGGCCACGTCCGAGACCGGAACGACGATCACGTTCTGGCCGGACGCGGAGATCTTCACCGAGACCGTCGAGTTCGAATACGACACGCTGCGCACCCGCTTCCAGCAGATGGCGTTCCTGAACAAGGGGCTGCGCATCGAGCTGCTCGACGAGCGCGAAGGCGCCACGGTCGATGAGGAGGTCGACGGCACCGTCGTCACGCGCCAGCGCGCGGATGTGTTCTTCTACGAGCGCGGTCTCGTCGACTACGTCGAGTACCTCAACCACGTGCGCAAGGCCGATGCCGTCAACGACGAGATCATCGCGTTCGAGTCCGAGGACACCGCCCGCAAGATCTCGCTCGAGGTCGCGATGCAGTGGACCACCGGCTACACCGAGAACGTGTTCACCTACGCGAACACCATCAACACGCACGAGGGCGGCACGCACGAGGAGGGCTTCCGCGCGGCGCTGACGACGCTCGTCAACCGCTACGCGCGCGCCAACAACATCCTCAAGGAGAAGGACGACAACCTCACCGGTGACGACGTGCGCGAGGGCCTCACCGCGGTCATCTCGATCAAGCTCGGCGAGCCGCAGTTCGAGGGCCAGACCAAGACCAAGCTCGGCAACACCGAGGCGAAGGCCTTCACCCAGAAGGTGGTCGGCGATCAGCTCGGCGACTGGTTCGACCGCAACCCGAAGCAGGCCAAGAACGTCGTGACCAAGGCCGTCGAGGCCGCGACCGCCCGCATGGCCGCCCGCAAGGCGCGCGAGACCGCACGCCGCAAGAGCGTCTTCGAGTCGGCCGCGATGCCCGACAAGCTCAAGGACTGCACCAGCAAGGATCCGTCGATCAGCGAGATCTTCCTCGTGGAGGGCGACTCGGCCGGCGGCTCGGCTGTGCAGGGTCGCGACCCGCACACCCAGGCGATCCTGGCTCTGCGCGGCAAGATCCTCAACGTCGAGCGCGCGCGTCTGGACAAGGCCCTCGCCAACAAGGAAGTCCAGGCGATGATCCAGGCCTTCGGCACGGGCATCGGCGAGGACTTCGATCTCGGCAAGGCGCGCTATCACAAGATCGTGCTCATGGCGGATGCCGATGTGGACGGCCAGCACATCACCACGCTGCTGCTGACCCTGCTGTTCCGCTACATGCGCGGGCTCATCGAAGCGGGCTTCGTGTTCCTCGCGATGCCGCCGCTGTACCGCCTGAAGTGGACGAACGCACCGCACGAGTACGTGTACTCGGACGCCGAGCGCGACGCCCTGCTCAACGACGGGCTCGCGAACGGCAAGCGGATCCCGAAGGATGCCGGCATCCAGCGCTACAAGGGTCTGGGCGAGATGAACGCCAAGGAACTGTGGGAGACCACGATGGACCACACCACGCGCACGCTCCGTCAGATCACGATCGACGACGCGGCCGCCGCGGACGAGATCTTCAGCGTGCTGATGGGCGAGGACGTGGAGTCGCGTCGCGGCTTCATCCAGCGCAACGCCAAGGACGTCCGCTTCCTCGACATCTGACATGCGGGAATCGACACGTTTCGTCTCGCTCGCGCTGCACGCGGGCTCGCTTTACGACCGGGATTTGAGAAACACACATGAGTGACGAAGAGATCACCACCAACGAGGGTGAGCAGGTCATCCGCGAAGGGCACAATCACGGCAAGATCGACCAGGTCGATCTGCAGTCGGAGATGCAGCGGTCCTACCTCGACTACGCGATGGCGGTCATCGTGGGCCGGGCACTGCCCGACGTGCGCGACGGGCTCAAGCCCGTGCATCGTCGCGTGATCTACGGCATGTACGACGGCGGCTTCCGCCCTGACAAGTCGTTCTCCAAGTGCGCCCGCGTGGTCGGCGAGGTCATGGGTCAGTACCACCCGCACGGCGACTCCGCGATCTACGACGCCCTGGTCCGGCTGGTGCAGCCGTGGTCGCTGCGCTATCCGCTCGCACTCGGTCAGGGCAACTTCGGCTCCCCCGGGAACATGGGCGCCGCGGCCCCCCGGTACACCGAGACGAAGATGGCCCCGCTCGCGCTCGAGATGGTGCGCGACATCGAAGAGGCCACGGTCGACTTCTCCGACAACTACGACGGGCAGACGCAGGAGCCCGACGTGCTGCCCGCACGGTTCCCGAACCTGCTGGTGAACGGCTCGATCGGCATCGCGGTCGGCATGGCCACGAACATCCCGCCGCACAACCTGCGCGAGGTGTCCGAGGCCGCCCTCTGGGCACTGGAGAATCCCGACCTGCCCCGCGAGGAGCTGCTCGAGGGCCTGATCCAGCGCGTCCCGGGCCCCGACTTCCCGACCGGTGCGCAGATCCTGGGCACGAAGGGCATCCAGGAGGCGTACCGCACCGGCCGCGGATCCATCACGATGCGCGCGGTCGTGGGCGTCGAGGAGATCCAGGGCCGCACCTGCCTCGTGATCACCGAATTGCCGTACCAGGTGAACCCCGACAACCTCGCGGTGAAGATCGGCGACCTGGTTCGGGAGGGCAAGGTCGCCGGCATCGCCGACATCCGCGACGAGACCAGCGATCGCACCGGCCAGCGCCTGGTGGTCGTGCTCAAGCGCGACGCGGTCGCGAAGGTCGTGCTGAACAACCTGTACAAGCACACGCAGCTGCAGGACAACTTCGGCGCCAACATGCTCGCGATCGTCGACGGCGTGCCGCGCACGCTCGCACTCGACGGCTTCATCACGCACTGGCTCGCCCACCAGGTCGACGTCATCGTGCGCCGCACGAAGTTCCGCCTGGCCAAGGCCGAGGCGCGCATGCACATCCTGCAGGGCTACCTCAAGGCGCTCGACGCACTGGACGAGGTCATCGCCCTGATCCGCCGCTCCCCCTCGGCGCAGGAGGCCAACGAGGGCCTGCAGAAGCTCCTCGACATCGACGAGGAGCAGGCTCAGGCGATCCTCGACATGCAGCTGCGGCGCCTCGCCGCGATGGAGCGCCAGCGCATCATCGACGAGGCCGCCGAGCTCGAGGTGCGGATCGCCGACTACAAGCAGATCATCGCGGACGAGGGCCGCCAGCGCGAGATCATCCGCGAGGAGCTCACCGCGATCGTGGATCGGTTCGGAGACGAGCGCCGCACCCACATCCTGCACGGCTTCGACGGTGACGTCTCGATGGAAGACCTCATCGCCGAGGAGGAGATGGTCATCACGGTCACCCGTGAGGGCTACATCAAGCGCACCCGCAGCGACAACTACCGTTCGCAGCACCGCGGCGGCAAGGGCGTCAAGGGCGCACAGCTGCGGGCCGACGACCTCGTCGAGCACTTCTTCGTGACGACCACGCATCACTGGCTGCTGTTCTTCACCGACAAGGGCCGGGTCTACCGCACCAAGGCGTACGAGATCCCGGAGGCCGGCCGCGACGCGAAGGGCCAGCACGTCGCCAACCTGCTCGCACTGCAGCCGGACGAGAAGATCGCGCAGATCCTCGACCTGCGCGATTACGAGGCGGCACAGTACCTGGTGCTCGCCACGCGCGGTGGACTGGTGAAGAAGAGCCGTCTCGGCGATTACGACACCAACCGTCAAGGCGGTGTCATCGCGATCCGCCTGCGCGAGGACGACGAGCTGGTCAGCGCGTTCCTCGCCGATGCCACCGATGACGTCCTGCTGATCAGCCGGCACGGCATGTCGGTGCGATTCCAGGCGACCGACGAGGCGCTGCGGCCGATGGGACGCGCGACCGAGGGCGTCAAGGGCATGCGGTTCAACGGCGAGGACAGCCTGCTGTCCGCCTCGCTCGTGACGGGCGACGGCTACGTCTTCGTGGTCACCGATGGCGGCTATGCGAAGCGCACCTCGGTGGACGAGTACCGCGTGCAGGGCCGCGGCGGTCAGGGTATCAAGGTCGCCAAACTGAACGACGACCGGGGCATCCTGGCGGGGGGTCTGATCGTCCAGGAGGACGACGAGGTCCTTGTGGTTCTTGCCAGCGGCAAGGTGGTACGCTCTGCCGTGGCCGAGGTGCCGGCGAAGGGTCGCAACACCATGGGCGTGGTTTTCGCCCGGACCGACGAGGACGATCGGATCCTTGCGATCGCGCGGAACACCGAGCGCGGCCTGGCCGACAGCGACGAGTCCGAGGACTCCGGTACGGCCCCCGAGACAGAAGCCCCCGAAGCCCCCGAAGGAACTGACGCATGAGCACGGTAGCCGACAAGCTCGCGAAGAAGTCTTCTCGCAAGACCTCCAGCAAGCAGGTGCGCCTGCGCCTGGTCTACATCGACTTCTGGTCGGCAGTGAAGCTGTCCTTCCTCGGTGCGATCGCGATCGCGATCGTGACACTCGTCTCGTTCCTGCTCATCTACCTGGTGGTGGATGCCACGGGGCTGATGGACAAGGCCGACGAGTTCGTCTCCGGCATCGCCGACGGCGCAAAGCTGAGCGCGGTCGTCGGGCTGCCGCAGGTGCTGGCCTTCGGCTCGGTCGTCGCGATCCTCAACCTCATCGTGTTCACGGTGCTCGGTGCGATCGTCGCCGGCATCTACAACCTCGCGGTCAAGGTCACCGGCGGTCTGCTGGTCGGTTTCACCTCGAACTGACGCTTGAACGCGGAAGGCCCGGATCCTCGGATCCGGGCCTTCCGCGTTCTCTGACCGCGAGACTGCAACTCTGTCGCGAGACTGCACGATTCTGCTGCAGTTTCGTGACGGGGATGCAGTCTCGCGGTCGATGGATGCGGGATCGAATCTCAGACGACGCCGGTGCTGCCGAGCAGGGTGCCGATGAGCCACGTCGCGAGGAGGGCGAGCGCCCCGCCGATGACCAGACGGATCGAGGCGCGCGTCGGATTCGAGCCGCCGATCCGCGCTGAGATGAAGCCCGTCGCGGCGAGGGCGATCAGCACGGCGACGAAGGTGACCGGCACGCGCCAGCCGGGCGGCGGCAGCAGGATCGCGAGCAGCGGCAGGATGGCGCCGACCGTGAACGCGATCGCCGAGGAGATCGCCGCGTGCCAAGGGTTCACCAGATCGTCCTGGTCGATGCCGAGCTCGACCTCGAGGTGCGCAGCCAGTGCGTCGTGCTCGGTGAGCTCGACGGCGACCCGGTGCGCGGTGTCGTCGCTGAGTCCGCGCTGGCGGTACAGCTCGGTGAGCTCGGCGAGCTCCGCGTCCGGCATCGTACGCAGCTCTTCGCGTTCCTTCGCGATGAGCGCGTGCTCGCTGTCGCGCTGGCTCGACACCGAGACGTACTCACCGAGCGCCATCGAGATCGCGCCGCCGATGAGGCCCGCGAGGCCCGCGACCAGCAGCGCGGCATTGTCCGTCGTGGCACCGGCCACGCCCACGACGAGGGAGGCGACCGACACGATGCCGTCGTTCGCGCCCAGCACCCCGGCTCGCAGCCAGTTCAGGCGCTGTCCGAGACCGGTGCCGTGCGGTTCGTGCGGATGCAGTGCAGTCATGGGTCCACGTAAGCACCTGCACGCACCGCCGTCCATCAAGGCAAGGCATGCATAACCGCTGTTCTTACGGAAACCCCGAACCAGATCCCCCGGCTTCCCCCGTTCCCGGTCCACGAGCGCGCCCGTAGCGTGGAGCCATGACCACAGCAGCCTCCTCCCCGCCTCCTGTGACAGGCCCTGTCGCGGAAGCGTCACGCACCCCGGTGCGCCTGTTCCTCACGATCCTCGAACTCGCCGCGCTCGGCGTGATCGGATCCGCGGTGGTCGGCATCCTCGGCGGTGCGCTGGGGATCGGCTTCGGCCTCAGCTTCCTCGGCATCGGGATCATCGTGCTCGTAGGCCTGGTCTACGCCCTGTACGGAGTGGCCTGGTTCGAGATCGCGCGGCTGAACGGCCTGTACGGGTTCGGACTCCCGGCCCTGCGCTGGCGTGCGACCGACCGTCCGGGCTTCGGCGGCTGGCTGCTCTCGCTCTGGCGGCAGGCGTACAACGGCCGGATGTGGCGGGCGCTGGCCAACTTCGCCATCGCCTGCGCGCTGGGATCCCTGGTGCTGCGGCTCATGGCGTGGTTCGGGTGGTCGGCGGTCACGGCCTTCGCCCCGCTGTTCACCACCGGCGAGGTCGACACGGGTTGGGGTACGAGGTACCCGAGCGCCTGGGCCCCGGTCATCGGCGGCGCCGGCGCGGCGGCCGCCGCCGTCGGCATCATCAGCGTGGCGCTGCTGCACCGGGTGATCTCGCGCGGCATCGTCGCCACCCCCGACCGTAACCTCGACCTCAGTGAGCGGGTGCGCACGACCACCGCGCAGCGCGCCGGCGCCGTGCGCGCCGCAGACGTGGAGCGCACCCGTATCGAGCGGGACCTGCATGACGGCGTACAGCCGCGGCTCGTCTCCGTCGGGATGACGCTCGGGATGGCGCAGCAGAAGATCGACTCGGATCCGGAAGCCGCCAAGGCGCTCATCGCCGAGGCGCACACCTCGACGAAGGCGGCGATCACCGAGCTGCGCCAGCTCGCGCGCGGAATCCACGCCTCGGTGCTCGACGACCGGGGGCTCGACGCGGCCCTCTCGGCCCTCGCCGGGCGCTCCCCCGTGCCGGTCGTGCTCGATGTGCGGCTGAACGGGCGGTGCTCGCGTGACGCCGAGGCCGCCGTGTACTTCACTATCGCGGAGTCGCTCACCAACGCGGCCAAGCACTCCCGGGCCAGCGAATGCAGGGTCGTGGTGCGGGTTCGCGACGGCGGCACGCTCTGGGCCCGGGTCGAGGACAACGGCATCGGCGGCGCGACCGTGCTGCCGGGAGGAGGACTCGACGGGATCGGCAACCGCGTGCTCGCCGCCGGTGGCACGTTGCGCCTGGACAGCCCCGCGGGCGGTCCGACCAGCCTGGAGGTGAGCGTCCCGTGCGCATCCTGATCGTGTTCCCCGGGGTCGTTGAGCGAGAACGGCGAAGCCGACCGAGACGAAACGCCGCTTCTGCAGGAATGGTGACCTCATGAGGATCCTGATCGTCGAAGACTCGGTGCTGCTGCGGGAGGGGCTCGTGCGTCTGCTCGAGGACGCCGGGCATGCGGTCGTCGCCGCGCTGCCCGATGCGACCGACCTCGACGAGAGCGTCGATGCCACCGATCCCGAGCTCTGCATCCTCGATGTCAGGCTCCCGCCGACATTCGTGGACGAGGGGATCCGCGCCGCGCTGTCATTGCGCACCCGACTGCCGCAGCTTCCGCTGCTCGTGCTGTCGCAGTACGTCGAGGAGCGTTACGCGAGCGATCTGATCATCGCGCAGAGCGGATCGGCACAGGGGTCCGCGGGCCCGCTCGGCTACCTCTTGAAGGACCGGGTGGCTGATGTCTCCGAGTTCATCGAATCGGTCGCGCGCATCGCCTCCGGATCCACCGTGCTGGACCCGGAGGTCGTGGCACAGCTGCTCACCCGGCGCAACCAGGACGACCGCATGCGAAGCCTCACCGAACGCGAGCGGACGGTGCTCGCCATGATCGCGGAGGGCAAGTCGAACCAGGCCATCGCGGCCGCGCTGTTCCTCTCCGAAGCCAGCGTCGAGAAGCACATCACCGCCATCTTCCAGAAACTCGGGCTGGAACCCGACGAGTCCGGCAACCGCCGCGTCCTCGCCGCGATCGCCCACATCTCCAGCGCCGGCCTGAACGGCCCTGGTGCCGGACCCGCACAGACAGGACCGAACCGATGACGAATCTCACCCCTCCGAACCCGCCCGAGCCGGACCCCTCTGCGGCCTCTGCGCCGGACTCCTCCCGATCCGCATCCCCTGCCCCCGGGGGCGGCCCGAGTCGCGGAGCCCTGACCGCGATCACCATCGCGGCGGCGATCATCGGCGGCGGAGCGCTGGTCACCGTCGGCGGCACCTCCGCACTCGCAGCCGTCAGCCAGATCGCCACCGGCGACGGCTCCGTGGGCAGCACCACCACCGTCGACACCTCGGGCGTGACACACCTCAAGGTTGAGGTCGGGCGCGGTTCCGCGACGATCCGCTTCGAGGACGTCGCCGCGGCGACGATGCGGACCACCGGGGCCGGCAGCAGCGACTGGACGATGCGCCGGGACGGCGACGTGCTGCGCGTGGACCGCCCCAGCGGGCCGTTCGGCTGGTGGATCGGCGCCTGGTTCGGCATCGATCCGCAGATGACCCTCACGCTCCCCCGCGAGCTGGAGGGCGAACTGGGCGCCGACCTGCGGCTGGATGCAGGTTCGCTCTCCACCCAGGGACGCTTCGACACGCTGAGCACGACCGTGAACGCGGGGTCGCTGACGGTCGACGGCGGCGCGACCTCGGTGACCACACGGGTGAGCGCGGGCTCGGCGACGCTGCGCCTGGACGACGTCACCACGGCGGACCTGTCGATGTCGGCGGGCGACCTGAACGCCACGCTCACGGGAACCCAGCCCGACGGGATCCGCCTCGATGTCAGTGCCGGATCCATGGATGTGACGGTGCCGTCGGGCCGGTACGCCCTGTCCAAGGACGTCTCGGCGGGCAACCTGGAGACGAGCGTGCAGAACGACTTCTCGTCGTCGCACCGCATCCAGGCCTCGTTGTCCGCAGGCAGCATCACCCTGCGCGAAGGGAGCTGACCCGGCTCGATTTCGTGATCGTGTCAACGTCCGGTAAAGTCTTGGAGGTTGATACGGGGCTATAGCTCAGGCGGTTAGAGCGCTTCACTGATAATGAAGAGGTCCCAGGTTCAAGTCCTGGTAGCCCCACCGACATGTGAGCGGATCCGAGAGAATCGGATCCGCTCATTCGGTCGAAACCCGCCGAATCCCGGCACGGGGCCTTAGCTCAGTTGGTAGAGCGCCTGCTTTGCAAGCAGGATGTCAGGAGTTCGAATCTCCTAGGCTCCACACAGGACGAAGGGTCCAGGCATACGCCTGGACCCTTCGTCGTTCCCAGGCCAGTGCAGCCGAGAACCGGTGCTCGTCCGCGTCGAACTCGACCACTCACACCAGTGCTTCGGCGGGGGTCGGCCGCGGTCCGGCTGCAGGCAGGTCGACGCCCGCGGTCACCCGTCGCCAGGACTCCTCGAGGATGTCGACCGCGCGGGCGAGCTCGCGAGCCTCGGCCGTGAACGGGATCCGCAGGTGCCGCTCGTGACCGCCCTCCACCGCGAACCGTGGTCCGGCCGACAGGTGCAGCCCGTGCCGTGTGGCATCCATCACCAGGGCGGAGCTCAGCGGCGCGCCCAACTCGACCCAGAGTGCGACTCCGCCGTGCACCTCAGGCACCGACCACTCCGGCAATGCCGCGGCCAGCGCTGTGGTGAGCGTGTCGCGGCCGGTGCGCAGCAGAGCGGAGCGCTGCGGCAGGATCTCATCGAGCCGAGCGACCACGCGGGTTGCGATGGCCTGCTCGAGGTCGGGGGTGCCCAGGTCGTGCGAGGTGCGTGCCGCCCGCAGGCGGCGGATCAGATCCCCGTCGGCACGGATCCATCCGATGCGCAGCCCACCCCACACGGACTTGCCGAGCGAGCCCACCCGGATCCAGGGGCCGGTCGTGAAGGGCGCGGGGCCCGCGGGCCCGTCGACGCGGAGATCGGCGGTCGTCTCATCGATCAGGAGGACGGATCCGGCATCGTGTGCGGCGCGCGCGAACACCGAACTCTCCTCCGTGCTCATCCATCGCCCGGTCGGGTTCTGGAACTGCGGCATGAGGTAGGCGAGCACGGGAGCCGTGCGGGAGAACGCCTGCACGGCTCGATCCAGGTCCCAGCCATGCCGCGCATCCACAGGAACACCCACGAGACGGGACCCGGCCCGACGGAATGTCTCCGCGGCGTGCGGATAGGTCGGCGTCTCGATGAGCACGCGATCGGCCCGGCGCAGCAGAGTGCCGGCGATCAGGTTCAGCGCATGCTGGGCGCCGTTGGTGACCATGACCTGCTCGGGCACGGTGTCGATCCCCTGCACCGTGTACCGGTCCGCGATCGCGGCGCGCAGCTCGGCGTGTCCGAGGATGTCGTAGCCGGAGCGGGAGACGAGCGAGGTCGCTGAACCCGCGACCTCGGCGATCACCCCCGGCAGGCCGGGCCACGCCGGAGGGCTGGCCTGCTGCAGGTCGATGCCGCCGTGGTCGAACCAGCGCGCGGCGGCGGTGCGTCCGAGCGGCCGGGTGACACTGCCCGAGCCCTGGCGGCTGACGATGTGCCCGGTCGCGCGCAGTCCCCGGTAGGCGGCTGCGACCGTCGTCCGGCTCACGCCGAGCGCTGCCGCGAGCTCCCGCTCGGCGGGCAACGCCGTCTCGGGAGCGATGCGATTGTCGAGGCAGAGCAGGCGGATGCCGTCAGCGAGAGCGTCGAAGGCCGGTTCGCTGGTTCGCCACAGCCCGAGCAGCTCTACCAGTGCGCGCGCGGAGAGACGGGAGTCCATCAGGCCAGCCTAGGGTGATTGGACTGGTCTCACCAGTCCAGTTCTCCTGCATCATGGATCCATGACACGACGGGTGCTGCAGCTGGTGATCGGACTTGTGCTCTACGGCGTCGGAGACGGGCTCATGATCTCCGCCGGACTCGGCGTCGACCCCTGGACCGTGTTCGCGCAGGGGCTGTCCCGGCACACCGGCATCGGCGTGGGATGGATCACCAACATCGTCGGCCTCCTGGTGCTACTGCTGTGGATCCCGCTGCGGCAGAAGCCTGGCCTGGGCACTCTCCTGAATGTCCTTCTCGTGGGAACCGCGATCCAGGCGACGGTGACGGTCCTCCCGCCGGTGCACGGCCTGCTCATGCAGATCCTCCTGCTCGTCGCCGGGGTGCTCGCGGTCGCCCTCGCGAGCGGGCTGTACATCGGTGCGCACTTCGGTCCTGGCCCGCGCGACGGTCTGATGACCGGCATGAACTCCCGCCTCGGCTGGCCGATCTGGGTCTCCCGCCTCACGGTGGAGGTCACGGTGCTCGCGATCGGCTGGCTGCTCGGCGGAACCGTCGGTGTCGGCACGGTCGTGTTCGCCCTCGGAATCGGCCCTCTCGTGCACATCGCCCTGCCGCTGCTCGACACGGCACGCACGCGCCATGGACACGGCGAGGAGCCGGAGACGCCTACGCGGCTCCCGGAGGATACCGGTCTCGTCCGACGACTCATGCGGCGCGGCCGTACCGGGACGTACGACGAGTCACGGGCTCTCAAAGACCTGCGGGCTGCGCAAGATCGCAGGGACTGGTGAGCAGGCCCACAGTTCGAACCTGCATGATGGGTGCATGGCGGCAAGACGTGGAGTGTGGTCTTTCGCGATAGCCGCCGTGATCCTCGCGGCCGCGTTCGTGGCCACATACGTGTTCTTCGTGCGCACCTACGTCGGGCAGATCGTCGACGAGCGGGCGTTCGTGGGGGCTTCGTCGCAGCACGATTTGGTCTATCGCCTCACGGGCATGGTGCTCGGCAATGTACCCACGGTCGCCATCGGCGGGGGAATCCTGCTCACGCTGATCATCGGCCTGGGGACGCGACGGTTCCGGCATCTGCTGGTCGCCCTCGCTGTGGGAGGAATCGCGGTGATCGCCGCCGAGCTCGCCAAGCACGTGTTCCTGGACCGCGTAGCGACCGGCGCCACCGACTTGCTCGACAATTCATTCCCTTCCGGGCATGCGACGGTCGCCGCCGCCGCGGCGTTCGCTGTCTTCGTCGTGTGTCCCCCGTGCTTGCGCCCTCTGGCGGCAGTGCTGGGCGGTGCATTCGCCGTGGTCACCGGGATTCTGCTGGTGATCCAGCAGTGGCACCGGCCGAGCGACGTGGTCGCGGCGTTCATGCTGGTCGCGGCATGCGGGTGCCTGGGCGGCATCGCGCTGCTGCTCTGGCGTGTGCCCGAAGCGGTGCCGCCGGCACGAACGCTGCCCGCGCTGTGGTGGATCGCGGGGGCGAGCGCCCTCGCCTCGGCCGTCGCCTTCGTCATCATCTACATCACGGTGGAGAACCACGGCAGCCACCTGCAGATCGCTTACGCGGGTGGGGGCGCCGCGATCCTCGCCGTGGGAAGCGCCTTCGCCGCCGCGGGGAACACGTTATTCCGGCGGATTTCCTGAGCCGGATCCCTCCGTCCGCGCACGGTGATTCCCGTGTGCCGAGAGCACACACCGGAATATCGGTGCGGGGTTTCCCGGCGTCGCAATGACAAGATCTGTGACGCGCGGGAAAACCACCGGTGAACAGCAGGTATCTCCACGAAGAGCCCGGGCTGGCGGCACTGCACAGGACGTTTTCCGCATTCGCCGAGTAATCCACATGTGGATGAACCTGTTAATAGATTTCTGCGCCGCAGGGATTGTCATTCCGGCGGAGATGATGGCGACCCGCACGGGATCCGCGCACCGCCTTCACGGCCCGCACCGGAGGAGGACGGGATTGCGCCGAACGCCGGTGCGGGGTCCATACTCGTCGTCATGCCTTCCACGCTCCTCCTCGACGGACTGCGCTTCGCCATGGTCTCCTCGACCGCCAGCGAGGTCGATCCCAAGGCCCCGACGACCTTCGACTACCACCAGGACGGCCGCCTGATCTGGGGCGAATACACCGGTGACACGGTGACGGAGGGCCGTTTCGTCGGCGAGGTGGCCGGTGCCGAGGTGCGGGTGTCGTTCGCGCATGCCCTGGTCAGCGACGGCTCCGTCGTGCGCGGGGACGCGGTGAGCCGCGCCGAGCAGGAGGACGACGGCCGGATCCGCCTCATCGAGGACTTCGCCGTGGATGGCGTCGAACACGTGAGCGTCTGCCTGCAGGTCTGAGGCCCTGCTGTCGCCGGTGAGGGCACCGCGTTTCGTCTCGGTCGGCTTCGCCGTCCTCGCTCAACGACCCCGGGGTGACCGTCAGACCCGGGTCCCGCGGCTCCCGTCGGTGCGGGTGAATCGCATCAGGCCGCTGTCGACGCCGATCGCCGCGCGCTCCGGGATCTCGTCCGGCAGCACGAACGGTCGACGGAAGACCTCGCCCATGACGATCGCGGTCTCGACCTTCGTCACCTCGGGACGGTCGGCGATCGTGCCGATCACGAGCGACTGCATCCGCTCCATGTCGACGCTGCGGACGAGGAGCATCACATCGTGCTCACCGGTCATCACCATCGCCGATTCCACATCGGGCATGTCACCGATCGCCTGCAGGAACGAGGACCACGACTGCGGCTGGATCGTGCAGAACACGAGCGCGCTCACCCCGAGGCCGAGTCGCGTCGTGTCGACCTCGGCGGTGTACCCCGTGATGATCCCGGCGCGGGTCAGGGACTCCACCCGGGAGTAAGCGCTGGCCCGGGAGATCCCGACCTCCTGCGCGAGCGCGGCGATCGAGATCCGCCCGTTGCGGCGCAGTGCGCGGAGGATGTCGTACGCGATTTCGTCGATCCCGGGCGCGGATCGTCCAGAGACGGAAGGCTGATCATCGCTCATGCTGGACATATTGCCGTAGTGATGGAAGCGTGACAATGGATTGCTCGAAATCTGGCTAAACGGTCGGATATAGTGCCGGGAAACCCGACCCGGTCATCTGACCTGTCCAATTCAATGAGGAGGAAGCCCGTGGCCCGTTCCTATCGCCACGTCGCCGCAGCGCTCATCGCTGTGGCTGCAATCGCGCTCGCCGGCTGTTCCGGGGGCAACTCCGCGAACAACTCCAGCGGCTCCTCCTCGGGCGGCACGCTCGTGGTCGACACCGCGTTCTCGCTCGAGACCGGTGACCCCGGCCGCAACTACGTGCCCACCGGCAACATGGTGCTGCACGCGGTGTACGACACGCTGCTGACGTTCCAGGGCGCCGATTCGACCACCCCGAAACCGGATCTCGCGACCATGAAGCAGAACTCGGACGCCACCGAGTTCACCTTCACGATCCAGGATGGCCGGAAGTTCTCCGACGGCACCCCGGTCACCGCCGACGATGTCGTGTTCTCGCTCGACCGCGTCGCGGGCATCACCGATTCCAAGGCCAACTTCCTCATGGCGGGCATCACGGTCGCCAAGGTCGATGACAAGACCGTCACCCTGTCGACCAAGACGCCGTCGCTGCAGCTGCCCGCGATCGTCACCAACCCGTCGCTCGCGATCCTCAACTCGAAGCTCGTGAAGAAGAACGGCGGCACGACCGACGACAAGGACGCGGCCAAGACCTGGCTCGACGCGAACTCGGCCGGCTCCGGTCCGTACAAGCTGCAGTCGCTCGACCTGACCTCGCAGGTGGTGCTCGTGAAGAACGACAGCTACGACGGCGAGGACAAGCCGGCCTACGACAAGATCGTCGTGCGCAACATCTCGCAGTCCTCCACGCAGCTGACCAACCTCAAGGGCGGCGACTCGAACGTGGCGGTCGACCTCTCCGGAGACCAGGTCAAGAACCTCGGCGACGGTTTCACCGTGAACTCGGCGCCGTCTGCCGAGACGCTGTTCCTGCTCATCAACCAGGACAAGAACGTGGGCGGTGCGACCGCGAACCCGAAGTTCGCCGAGGCCGTGCGCTACGCGCTCGACTACGACAAGCTGCTGGAGCTCGCCGGCGCCGGATCCGAGCAGGCCACCGGCGTCATCCCGCCGATGTTCCCGGGCGCGAACAAGTCCGGCGTGAAGCAGGACCTCGACAAGGCCAAGGCTGCTCTCGCCGCCTCCGGATACACCGGCCAGGAGATCAAGCTCCAGTTCCCGAACGACAACCCGGTCGGCGGCGTGGAGTTCACCCCGGTCGCCGAGCGCGTGCAGGAGCAGCTCAAGGCCGCGGGCATCAACGCGACTCTCGCCCCGGCGCCGTTCGCGACCGAAGTGCAGCCCTACGTGAAGGCGCAGGAGGCGTTCTCGCTCTGGTACTGGGGCCCTGACTACGCCGACACCTCCTCGTTCCTGCCGTTCGGCCCTGGTCAGAAGGTCGGCCTGCGCGCCGGCTGGCCGACGGAGGCCGACAGCACCATCGCGGGCCTGGTGACCAAGGCGCAGAACGCGACCTCCGTCGACGAGCGCAACACGGCGTTCAGCGACTACGCCAAGGCGATGCAGGAGTCGGGACCGTTCGTGCCGCTGATCGTGCCCGGCATCAACCTCGCCAGCTCCACCAAGGTGGCGGGTCTCGAGTACAACGTGACCTGGACCCTCGACCTGCGGACGCTGCACCCCGCGAAGTGAGCCCTGCGGGGACCGGAGCCACGCGGCTCCGGTCCCCGCAGCATCACGCCCCCTCCGCCACGTAGATCCGGAAGCACCCTGTGTCCGAGACCCGAGTCATCGCCACCCGCAAGACGCGGCAGGCCCAGCACACGCTGCTGCGCTTCCTCGCCCGGCGGGCCGTGACGAGCGTGATCCTGCTGTTCGGGATCGTGCTGGTCACCTTCTCCCTCACCGTGATCGTGCCCGGTGATCCGGTGCGCGCCGCCCTCGGCGAGGGCGCCGCCTCGAACCCCGCCACGGTCGAGGCCTTCCGGCAGAAGTACGGGCTGGACCAGCCGGTGTGGATCCGGTTCTTCCTCTACGTCGGCAACCTGCTGCGCGGCGACCTCGGCACCTCGCTGAAGTCGGGACAGCCGGTCTCCGCAGACCTCGCCAAGGCCGTGCCGGCCACGGCGGAGATCGCCTTCTACGCGATCATCATCAGCCTCGCCGTCGCGATCGTGCTGGGCACCCTCGCCGCCTACCGCCGCGGCAAGGTCACCGACCAGGTCGTGCGCGTGGTCACCCTGATCGGGCTCAGCATCCCCACGTTCTGGATGGCCATCCTCACCTACCAGCTGTTCTTCATGCAGCTGCACTGGGTGTCAGGATCCGGGCGGATCTCCCCCACGATCACACCGCCGCCGCGCATCACCGGCTTCTACACGATCGACTACCTGCTGAACGGCGACTCGGTCGGATTCTTCGACGCGACCAGCCACCTGGCCCTGCCGGTGCTGGTGCTGAGCCTGTTCACGATCGCGACCCTCACCCGGTTCGTGCGCACCTCCGTGCTCGAGGTCCTCGACATGGACTATGCCCGTGCGGCGCGGGCGAAGGGCCTGAGCGGACGCCGGGTCGTCGTCGGCTACGTGCTGCGCGGAGCGGCGCTGCCCATCCTCACCCTCGTCGGCATCGCCTTCGGCAGCCTGCTCTCGGGCACTGTGCTGGTCGAGGCCGTGTTCGCCTGGCCCGGCCTGGGCACCTACGCCTACAACGCGTCGAAGAACCTCGATCTGCTCGCGGTGACCGGCGTCGGTCTCGTGGTCGGCGTCATCTACCTCGTCATCAACCTCGTCGTCGACGTGCTCTACGGCGTCCTGGATCCGCGAGTGAGGCTGTCATGAATCTCGTCATCCCCGAGAAGGTCGCCCCGAGGCGCCGTCGCCCCTGGCTGCCGCGCGCCTGGCGGACGCCGCTGGCCGTGGTGGGCACGGTGATCGCCCTGATGTGGATCGTGATCGCGATCCTCGCCCCGTGGATCGCCCCGCACGACCCGCTCGCGCAGGACCTCCCCCGGCTCGCCGCCCCCAGCGGCGACGCGATCATGGGCACCGACGTCAACGGCCGCGACGTGTTCTCCCGTCTGCTCCTGGGTGCTCAGGCGACGATCCCGCTCGCGCTCATGCTCGTCGTCTGCGCGATGATCGTCGGCACCGTCGTGGGCGCGGTCGCGGGCTATCTCGGCGGCTGGTTCGACGAGGTGCTCATGCGCATCACCGACATGGTGATGGCGTTCCCGACCGTGATCCTCGCCATGGTCATCGCCGCCTCCCTCGGCCCGTCGATCATGAACGCGGTCATCGCCGGCATCATCGTGGCCTGGCCGCCCTACGCCCGCATCACGCGGTCGCTCGTGCTCGGACTGCGCACGCAGAACTATGTGATCGCCGGGCGCCTGCTCGGATCCTCCCCGCTGCGCTCCCTGCTGCGCGACGTGCTGCCGAACATCGCCGGCCCCGTGCTCGTGCTCGCGTCGCTCGACATCGGCACGGCGATCCTGCTGCTGTCCGGACTGTCCTTCCTCGGTCTCGGAGCGCAGCCGCCGACGCCCGAATGGGGCACCATGATCGCCGCGGCCATGCAGAACACCTCGGCCTGGTGGCTGGGTCTGTTCCCCGGCCTTGCGATCCTCAGCATCGTGATGGCGTTCAACTTCATCGGTGACTCGCTGCGCGACGCCCTCGATCCGCTCGCCGCGCGCGAGCGCGAGGCGGAGGCGCCCACCGCGGTGTCGGCCGCCGCCGCGACCGGGGAGGTGGCCGCATGAGCGCCGCACTCGCGATCCGCGACCTGCGCGTCGAGCTCGGGCAGAGCAGACGCAACCGCACCGAGGTCGTCAAGGGCATCTCGCTCGACCTGGTCCCCGGACGTATCCAGGGCCTTGCCGGAGAGTCCGGATCCGGCAAGAGCATGACCGCCATGGCGATCCTCGGTCTGCTGCCGGCTGGAGGCACCGCCTCCGGATCCATCGTCCTCGGCGGCGCGGGCGGATCGGAGGTCGAGCTCGTCGGGATGACGGGCGGGGCCTACCGCCGCGTGCGTGGCAAGCGCATCGGCATGGTCTTCCAGGATCCGTCCGCCAGCCTGCATCCGCAGATCACCGTCGGCTCCCAGCTCGCCGACGGCATGCGCGCCCATCTCGGGCTGTCCCGCGCCGAGGCCCGGAAGCGGGCATCGGAGCTGCTCGCGCTGGTGCGCGTGCCGAACCCGGAGGAGGCGCTGCAGAAGTATCCGCACCAGTTCTCCGGCGGGCAGCGGCAGCGCATCGCGATCGCCATCGCCCTGGCCTGCGAGCCCGAGGTGCTGCTCGCGGACGAGCCGACCACGGCGCTGGACGTGACGGTTCAGGCGGGGATCCTGCACCTGCTGCGCGACCTCGCGACCGAGCGCGACCTCGCCGTGCTGCTCGTCACGCACGATCTCGGCGTGATGAGCGCGATCGCCGACGAGGTCGCGGTGATGCGCGGCGGGCTGATCGTCGAGTCCGGATCCCGGCAGCAGGTCTTCCAGAATCCGCAGCACCCGTACACGCGGGAGCTGCTGGATGCGATGCCCGACGCGCAGGACTCCCTCGTGGATGCGCCGGCCGAGAGCGGCTCCGCGCTCGGTGCCTCTGCCGCCGACGCGGACGCCGCCGACACGGAGGAGAACCGATGAGTGATCAGAAGCCGGTCCTGCACGTCGACTCCCTGGTCGTCGAGTACGGCGGTCGCGCCGCGTTCCGCGCGGTGGACGGCGTCTCCTTCGACATCGCCGCCGGTGAGGTGCTCGCGCTCGTCGGTGAGAGCGGCTGCGGGAAGTCCTCGACGGCTCGGGCCGTGATCGGCATGGAGAAGCCGCGCGCCGGTGAGGTGCTCTACCGGGACCGTCCGGTGAAGCCGCTCGGAATGCGCACCCGCCCCGCCGAACTCACCGCGATCCAGATGGTGTTCCAGGATCCGAACTCCTCGCTGAACCCGCGGATCCGCGTCGCGCAGCAGATCGCGGAGGGATCCCGCGCCGCCCGTGCCCGTGGCGTCGACACCGAAGCGCCATCGCACTGGCTGAAGGCGGTCGGCCTCTCCCCGACCCTGGAGAACCGATACCCGTACCAGCTCTCCGGCGGTCAGCGGCAGCGCGTCGCCATCGCCCGAGCGCTCGCCGCGAAGCCCGACCTGATCGTCGCCGACGAGCCGATCTCGGCGCTCGACGCCTCGGCCCAGGCCTCGGTCGCCGGCATGATGCGCGAGCTGTGCGTAGCCTCGGGCGCGGCGATGCTGTTCATCTCGCACGACCTCTCCGTGGTCCGGCTCATGGCCGACCGTGTCGCCGTCATGTACCGCGGGCGCATCGTCGAGTCCGGCGCGACGCCCGTGGTGTGGGCCAACCCGGTGCATCCCTACACGGAGGCGCTGCTCGATGCGATCCCGCATCCGGACGGCGAAGGCATGCTTCCCGCGGCGCCCGCCTCGGAGGCTCCGTCATCCTGGCGCACCGAGATCCCCGAGGCCCTCGACCGCGTGCGCTGACCGCGCGACACAGACTTCCCGGTGCGGGCCGCCCCCGATTGCGCCCGCACCGGGAGATCCACGGTGCGGGCGCGATGGGTCAGGATCCCGCAGGGGTCAGCCTCCGACGAAGCCTTGCGCCCCGGTCGGAAGTCCCTCGGCTTGGCATGCCGCGGCCAGCGCCTGCGAGGCCTCGCCCCAGGCGACGGTCGCGGGATCCTGGGTTGTCGAATCGGTCTGCATCGAGGGTTGGATCGATTGCAGCGTCGTCAGCGCCTTGGCGACCGGCCCTTCGCCGACGGTGGGCGCGTGCCCGATGACGCGGAAGGCGAGGGAGTACCAGCCGGTCCGCTCCTGCGGGCTGATCGCACCGCGATAGAAGGAGTAGTCGGTGTTGTGCAGAATGGTCAGCATGTCCGAGTAGGTATCGCAGGCGACCTTGTCGGTCGCTGCAGGGGTGGCCGTCGGACTTGGGGCGGGAGACGTGGCGGTGGCAGAGGGCCGCGTGGAGGGTTTTCCGTCCGTCGTGACGGTGCCCGCCGTGCAGCCCGAGATTCCGACAAGCACCACAGCCGCTCCGACGGTGATCAGAACGTGTGAAGGGATCCTCGTTCGCGCCATCATGTGTCCGCCTCTTGATCCGTTACGACCCAGCCGAATCGCTCGCGGAAGTCGTTGAAGCACTCCGGGCAGACCCAACTGTAATCATCGTCCGCGGTCACCCACGCTTCTTTGTAAGCAGCATGACCGGTCGGATCATCCGAGATCTCCGCCGCGCAGAAGTCACACCGATCGTGATCCCAGCCCTGCCGATATGGCGTCCAACGTGCAAGACGCATGGACCGACCGCAGAGGTAGGACTCCTGTCCCATCAACCGCCAGTCCTCGGCCACAGGCTCAGATTACGCGGAGACGCATCGGCTTCGGTCCCCTCGTCAACGTCGGCGTGGCGACGATCACCCTGCACCAGGTCGCGAAATGCACTCCCTGCGTCAGCCTGTCGGGATCAAGAGCACGCGGAGGTCAGAGAACGGCGCTCGTCAGCTCGTGCGGGGTGGTGTTGAGGTTGGTGCAGCCGTCGGCGGTGACGACGACGATGTCCTCGATGCGGGAGCCCCAGTCGCCGGGGAAGTAGATGCCCGGCTCGATGCTGAAGGCCATGCCCTCGCGCAGCGGCAACGCGTTGCCGGGCGCGATGTACGGCTCCTCGTGCGTGGTGACGCCGATGCCGTGGCCGGTGCGGTGCAGGAACGCCTCGGCCAGACCCTCCGCGGCCAGTATGTCGCGTGCGGCGGCGTCGACCTGCTCCGCGGTGACGCCGGGGCGCACCGCGTCGACGGCCGCCTGCTGCGCGCGCACGAGCACGGCGATGCGTCGCGCGACCTCGGGATCCGGCGTGCCGACGGCGTAGGTGCGCGTGCTGTCGGAGTTGTAGCCGCTGGGCACCGCGCCGCCGATGTCCACGACCACGATGTCGCCGTCCTCGATCACCCGGTCCGATACCTCGTGGTGCGGATCCGCGCCGTTCGGACCCGAGGCGACGATCACGAACTCCACCGTGCGGTGCCCCTCCTCGACGATCGCAGCGGCGATGTCAGCGCCGACCTCGCGTTCGGTGCGCCCGGCGCGCAGCAGGCCGGGAACGCGCCGGTGCACGGCGTCGATCGCCTCACCGGCGCGGCGCAGTTCGGCGATCTCGGCGGCGTCCTTGATCATGCGGCTCTCGCGGAGCACCGGCGTCGCGAGCTCGGGCCGCACGTCCAGGCGCTCGGTCAGCGGGATCGCGTGCAGCGCCGGCAACGCGTCCGAGACGCCGAACCGTGAGACGGATCCGCCCATCGCCGCCGTCACCAGCGCGTAGGGATCCTCGCCGTCCACCCAGTCCGCGACCGCGAGACCGAGCGCGCCGACGGCCGTGTCGCGTACCTTCGCGAGCTCCATCCGCGGCACGACGACGGTCGGATCCCCGGCCGCAGGGATCACGAGGGCGGTCAGACGTTCGATCGTGTCCCCCTCGACGCCGACGAGATACGTCAGGTCAGGCCCGGCTCCGACGATGATCGCGTCCAGACCGGCACTCGCGGTCAGGGTGCGGGCGCGGTCGAGGCGGGCGGCGTACACGGAGGCGGGGAAAGGCGTGCTCACTCCTCCACGCTACGTGCCGTCGAGGACGGCGCGCCAGGCCCGCGGCGAGACATATTCCGAGATCGAGATGAACCGCTGCGTGCGCCAGGATCCCGCGCCGAATCGTCCGTCGGATCCGCTGCGTCGCCCGCCCAGCCCAGACGATTCGCCTGTCTCGCGAGACTCCAACTCCGTAACGAGACTGCGGTTCTGGGGTGCAGTCTCGTCACTCAGTCGGAGTCTCGCGGTCAGGAAACGTGAGCGAGGAGCCGGTCAGCTCAGCGTGATGCCCGACTCCTCGAGACGCGTGCGCACGCGCTCCACGTCATCGTCGCCGGGGAGCTCGCCGAGCACCTTCATCATCAGCACCTGGGCATCGACGAGCGAGATCTCCGGATCCGCTCCGCTCTGCGCGGCGACCGCCTCGCACACCTCCTGCACCTCGTCGTCGGTGAGGCGGCGGCGCAGCAGGGCGAGGATCGGCACACGGTCCTGGGCGGGGATGCCCTCCGGATAGCCCGCGCCCAGCCAGCGCAGCGCCTGCGCGATCAGGTTCTGCTCGGTGGAGCCCGGCTCGTCGACCGCGGCATCCGGGCCGGCGGTTCCGCGCGCTCCGGCAGCGGCATCGGCGAGAATCGTCCGATCGCCGACGATCCGCTGCGCCTTGGTGCTCAGCGGCACTCCGCGATCGGAGAGCAGCATGGCCACGCGGCGCACCTCGTCGTCGCCCGGCGTCGCCGAGGTCACGCCCGCGATCGCGGCCCGGATCTGCGAGACCCGCACCGGGTCCGTCTCCTGCTGGGCGAGCGCGCTGACCACCGCGGTGAGCTCCTCCGCCGTGAGCGTGCGCCGGAGCAGTGCCAGCAGCGGCGTGTAGTCCTTGGGTGGCACGCCTTCCGGATAGCCGGCGCGCAGCCAGTCGAGCACGCGGCCGAGAACGTTGCCGTTCATCTGCCGACCCCGAACAGGGAGATGCCGAAGTAGTGGTAGATGCTCAGCCGGGTGATGAAGAGCACCCCGGCCAGCACCACGGCGATCACGAGCGCGAACAGGATCCATCCCGCCGCGGTCAGCAACGGCCGGCGTGTGCCGGGCGCCTCGCCGTCGACCTCCCCGGTGCCGGCCGACTGCAGGCGCATCCCGAGGGCGAACAAGGCGGGCAGCCCCGCACCGAACATCAGTCCGACCAGCAGCACGCGACCGGCCGAGAGCGCCATCTGCGCGATGTCGAAGTTCATGTATCCGTCCTTCGGTTCAGGCCGCCGCGCCCTGCGAGGCGGCGTTCGGCGCGAGGGATCCGTCCCACTCGGCATTGACGTTGTGGTGGTCGATCTTCTGGCGGCGGCTGCGCAGGTACATGAGGGCGGCGGCCGCCAGCAGCAGCACGAACACGGTGATAGCGCCGGCGAGCCCGCCGATGCCGTGCGCAAGGAAGAAGCAGAGCGCGCCGACCACGCCGGCCGCGGGCATCGTGATGAGCCAGGCGGTGACCATGCGCCCCGCGATGCCCCAGCGCACCTGGGCACCGGGCCGGCCCACGCCGGAACCGAGGATCGAGCCCGTCGCCACGTGCGTGGTCGAGAGCGCCATGCCCATCGAGCTCGAGGTGAGGATGATCGCGGCGGAGGACGCCTCGGCAGCGAGGCCCTGGGGCGACTCGATCTCGACGAGGCCCTTGCCGAGAGTGCGGATGATGCGCCAGCCGCCGAGGTAGGTGCCGAGCGCGATGGCGGCACCGCAGGTCACGATGATCCAGATCGGCAGGCCCTCGTTCAGGATCTGGTCGCCGGTGAGCGAGCCGTGCGCGATGAGCGCGAGGGCGATCACGCCCATAGTCTTCTGCGCGTCGCCGGTGCCGTGTGCGAGGGAGACGAGCGATGCGGTGCCGATCTGACCCCAGCGGAAGCCGGCCTCGCGGTGCTTGGCGTGCACGGTGCGGGTGAGGCGATAGACGAGCCAGGTGCCGACCGCGGCGACGACGCCGGCGATCAGCGGGGAGAGCACGGCGGGGACGATGATCTTGCCGAGGATGCCGGCCCAGTTGACGGTGGCGGCACCCGCGATGCCGGCGCCGATGAGGCCGCCGAAGAGGGCGTGCGAGGAGCTGGACGGCAGGCCCAGCAGCCAGGTGAGCAGGTTCCACAGGATGCCGCCCACGAGCCCCGCGAAGATGATGATCATGGCCGACTCGGGGTTGAGACCGGGCACCAGATCGCCGCTCGGGCTCTGGATCGTCAGCACGTCCTTGGTGATGGTTGCGGCGACCTCGACCGAGAGGAACGCGCCCACCAGGTTCAGGATCGCCGAGAGCCCCACCGCGACCTTGGGCTTCAGCGCCCCGGTGGCGATGGAGGTCGCCATCGCGTTCCCGGTGTCGTGGAATCCGTTGGTGAAGTCGAAACCGAGTGCGGTCACGACCACCAGGATGAGGATCATCACTTCGGCGCTCATGATCGTCAGCATTCCGCGCTGCGCCCCCGCGAACAGCGGGTGTCGCGCACTCGACCGCGAGAGTTCACCGGGCGTTAAGGGCGGCCCCCCATCGCGACGGTCGATCGCGAGGTCCTCACCGTCCGCATAGCCGCCGGGCGTAACGTCATCGCGGCCCGCCGCCGCGCGGTGCCGCATCCACCGCCCTCGCGAGACACGGAGCCCGCCACGCCGCCCGTCCCCGTCTTCCTCAGCACCTGGAGTCTGGATCCCACAGCACTCGCGGTGCTGATCGTCGCGGCCGGGCTCTACCTCGGCGGTGTCGTAGCGCTGCGCCGACGCGGCCACCGCTGGCCGCTGCGGCTGACGCTGATGTACCTGCTGCTCGGGCTCGGCTCGTATGCCTGGGTGTCGTTCGGGTTCCTCGGCACGTGGAGCACGGAGCTCCGCTGGGCGTTCACGACACGGATCGCGCTGCTGCTGTTCGTCGTACCGATGCTGGTGACGTTCGGCCGGCCGGTGGCGCTGGCCCGGACGGTACTGTCCGCGCGGCCCCGCGCCCGCATGAACGGCTTCCTGCGGTCATGGCTCGCGAAGTTCTTCGGCAACGCGATCATGGCCCCGGTGTTCACCTGCCTGGTTTTCGCCGTGTTCTTCACGCCGCTGTCGGCGATGCTGCGGTCAGGCGCTGTCGCCGAGGCCGTGATCTCGGTGCTGGTCCCGCTGCTGGGGCTCCTGATGGTGCTGCCGATGGCGGCGCACACCGTGGCCCGCACGAGCCTGTTCATCGTGGCGGAGTTCCTGTTCGCGTTCGTGGAGCTCGTGCTCGACGCGGTCCCCGGCGTGCTGCTGCGACTGGGCACCGTGGTCTTCGATCACGCCGGCGCCTGGCCCGGCGCCCTGCCGCTGTGGTTCCCGAATCCGCTGCGCGATCAGCAGCTCTCCGGAGACCTGCTGTGGCTCATCGCGGAAGTCGTCGACGTGCCGATCCTGGTGATCCTGATGATGCGCTGGCTGCGGATGGACAAGCGCGAGTCACGCCAGCTCGACGAGCTCAGCGACGAGGACATGGCCGAGCTCACCGCCGCGCACCTGCGCGGGGAGTGACGGATCCGGCCCGCCCGCGCTGTCCGGGTCGCGGCGTCCGGCCTGCGGTTCACGTCGCGATCTCCGCGTTCAGGTCGCGATCTCCGTGTTCAGGTCGCAGTTTCGGTCGCATCCGGGCCGCTTTTGCCGCCGAAATCGCGACCTGAACGGCGGAAGTCCGGATCCGGCGTCACTCCGCGGGGGCCGCGGTGCGGATGCGCTCGCCGAGGAAGGCGAGGTCGGCAGGCGTGAGCGCGGTCACGGCGTAGGACACGGGCCATACGGTGCCGTCGTCGAGTTGCGCCGGCCACTCGAACTCGAATGTGGCGTAGCGCACCTTGAACTTGGCCTTCGGCTTGAAGAAGCAGACGACTTTGCCGGCGGCGTTCGCCCAGGCAGGCATGGCCGTAGTAGGTCTTGGGGACGAGGTGCGGCGCGTTCTCGGCGACGAGGCGGTGCAGGGCGGTGGCGAGGGATCCGTCCTCCTCATCCATCTCCGCGATCTTGGCCAGCACGTCGGCCTCGCCGGCGGCGCGCAGCTCCTCGGGGCTCACCTTCTTGCGGGCGGCGCGAGTGCGGCTCTCCTTCGCGGCCTCCTTGACGGCGGCGCGCTCGAAGTCGCTCAGCACAGGGGCGTTGTTCTCGGTCATGGCATCCTCCGCTCGACGGCCCCGTGGATCCGGGGACTTCTTCAGCGTACGAAGGCGTGCGGACGGGCGCTTCTTCAGAACTGATCGATCCGATCGTGCGCGTGCGGAGAGGTCTGACCTGACCGCGCCGTACCAGTCGGGGACGGCCTAGGGTGTGAACCATGGACATGCGCGTCGCGGCATACGCGGTCATCCTGGACGAGGACCGACGTGTGCTGCTGGCGCGCTGGACCGAGGGTCGCCGGGTGTCGTGGACGATGCCCGGGGGCGGGCTGGAGCCGGGTGAGGATCCGGAGACCGCGGTCCGGCGCGAGGTGCGCGAGGAGACCGGCTACAAGGTGGTCGTCGATGAGCTGCTGGGGATCCACTCCCGGGTGATCCCGGCCCGCCGCCGGGTCACGCCCGGCGCGACCGAGCCGCTGCACACACTGCGCATCGTGTACCGGGCGCGGATCGTGAGCGGCAAGCTGCGCTTCGAGAAGGGCGGATCCACCGACATGGCCGCCTGGTACGCGCTCGACGAGGTCGCCGGCCTGCAGCGCGTGCGCCTCGTGGATATCGCTCTCGGGATGGCGGGCGCGAGGGGCTGAGTCAGCGCAGGACCTCGACCAGGGCGACCCAGGAGATCACGATCGCGACGACGAGCGCGAGGAGTGACCCCGCGGCCGCGAACATCAGCCCGACGGGCAGGCCTGTCAGCAGGAGCACGCCCGCTGCGCTGTAGGCGATCAGCGGCAGGAAGCCCAGAGCCGCGCGGGGCACCGTGTTGCCCAGCCCGGGATCGTGCCGGAGGGCGAGCGCGGCATGCACCTGGAACCCCGCGGCTCCGGCCGTCGTCGCCAGCAGGAGCACGCCGAACCAGAGCGGTTCGAGTGCGGGGATGAGGGCGATGCCCGAGGTGAGGATCGCGAGCACCAGCCCCGCGATCGCCGCGGCGAGCCGCGCGGTCAGGGCCTTGGCGAGGATGATCTTCTCGATGTTGACGCTCGCCGCGACGATGACCAGCCCGGCGAGGGCCGCAGTCGCGCCCAGCATCGCGACGTGGAACTCCGACCACGCATCCAGTGCATCCGTCATTCCCGGATGCTACCCCCGCGCTCGCACGCTGCGCAGGGGCGTGTCATCACTTCGGTTCGGAGATGTCGGCGACGGTCGCGTCGTAGGCCGCGATGAGATCGTCGGCGTCCACGAACAGGCTGTAGCCGTGGGCACCCGCGCCCATCGCGATCCGCCGCCCGCGGATCGTCTCATCGGCGAAAACCGGCCAGTCGGTGGTGCTGCCGATCGGAACGATCGTGCCGCGTTCGTAGCCGGTCGCGGCCAGTGCGACGGCCGGTTCCGGGAGCTTCAGCCGGTTCACGCCCACGAGAGCGCGCAGCTTCGGCCAGGAGATCTTGCGACCGCCGGGGATGAGCGCGAACAGGAACGTGTCGTCGGCTCTCTTGACCACGAGGGTCTTCACGATGCCGGAGGGATCCAGCCCGAGCAGCGCCGCGGCCTCCTGCAGGCTGTTCGCCGCCGGGCGCTCGCGGATCTCGATGTCGAGGCCGCGTGCGGCCGCGGCGTCGCGGACGCGGGCGTGCGGCCCTTCGACGGGCTCGGAAACGGACCCTTCGACGGGCTCGGGAGCCGGCGAAGCGGACGTGCTCACGCCTCGGGGGCGTTCAGCGGGTCGTCCGCGACCCAGAGCTCGTCGTCGGCACGCAGGGCCTGCCAGGCGGCGACGAGGACGCCCACCGCGGCTGCGGCGCCGAGCACGATCGCGATGACGGCTCCGATGCCGAGTCCGCTCTTGCGCTCCGCGGGCACGGCGACCACGGCGCGGGGGGTGTACGGGGTGCCGGTGCGCTTGGCGTTCGCGATGTCCCACGCACTGAGTGCGGATCCGACCACACCGCCGATCGCGGGGACGACCTTGTGATCCACGACATCGCGAGAGAACTTGATGCTCTTGTCGACGGCGGGAACCACACGGTGCTCGTACACGTCCTGCACGGTGGGGACGACCTGCTCGCGGCGGAAGTTGTCGAGCTGCCTTCCCGCCTCACGGGCGACGTTCGCGGCATCGCCGACGATGACCTGCTGCGCGGCCCACAGCTTGTTCGCCTCGCTCTGCAGCTGGCGGAGTTCCTTCTGACGCTTGCGGCTCAGGCTCACGATGCCCTCCCAATCGAAACGGGGTTCGGACTCCCCATCCTGCCAGAGAAGTGCCTGTGCGGCGGGTGTGCATCCGAGAAGTTCACAGGCGAATCGGAAGGTCGCAGGGATCCGATGCGAGAATGGATCCATGCCTCACGCCACTCACGTCGCCACGCTGCACACCAACCACGGAGACATCGTCGTCAACCTCTACGGTGACCACGCTCCCCGCACGGTGAAGAACTTCGTCGAGCTCTCCGACGGCACCGGGTCCTGGACCCACCCCGGCACGGGCAAGCCCGGCGAGGGCCCCCTCTACAAGGACGTCATCTTCCACCGGATCATCCCGAACTTCATGATCCAGGGCGGCGACCCGCTCGGTCAGGGCGTCGGCGGACCCGGCTACAACTTCAACGACGAGATCCACGGCGAGCTGAACTTCAACGACCCGTACATCCTCGCGATGGCCAACGCCGGCCTGCGTCGCAACGCCATCACCGGTCAGGTCGAAGGCACCAACGGCTCGCAGTTCTTCATCACGACCGACCCGACCCCGTGGCTGCAGGGCAAGCACACCATCTTCGGCGAGGTCGCCGACGACTCCTCCCGAGCGGTCGTCGATGAGATCGCCGCGGTGCGCACGGGCGCAGGCGACCGTCCTGTCGAGGACGTCGTGCTGCAGTCCGTCGACATCGTCGCCAACTGACCCTTCGAGAGTCTCAGGGACCAGTGGACTCCGGAGCGCACCGATGACGACTTCGGAGTTCCACGCGAATCCCGACAACTTCTGCTACCGGCACCCCGGACGGCAGAGCTTCGTGCTCTGCCAGCGGTGCATGCGCACGATCTGCCCCGAGTGCCAGACGCAGGCCCCGGTCGGCGTGATCTGCCCGGAGTGCATGCAGGAGCAGCGTCGCAGCCAGACCCCGACCCAGCGCCGCGCCAACCGGCGCTGGGGCGCGCGGTCGATGACCGCCGTGGGCGGGCGTCCGTTCGTGACGTACTGGATCCTCGCGATCACCTCCGCGGTGAGCCTGCTGCAGCTGCTCCCTGGAATCGGCTCGGTCATCACCGGCTACCTGCAGTTCGCGGGCGCGTACCTCTACCCGTCACTGTCCGGACTGCCGTTCGAGCCCTGGCGCCTCCTCACGGCGATGCTCGTGCACGGCGGTTTCATCCACCTCGGCCTCAACATGCTGGCGCTGTGGATGGTCGGGCAGCAGCTCGAGCCGCTGCTGGGTCGCGCGAAGTTCCTCACGCTGTATCTCGTGAGCGGTCTCGGCGGCTCCGTCGCGATGGCTCTGATCGATCCGGCGCAGCCCACGGTCGGGGCGTCCGGGGCGATCTTCGGCCTGTTCGTCGCGCTGATCGTGATCGGCCGCCACCTCGGCGGCAACATCGTCGGAGCGCTGGTCGTGCTCGCCATCAACTTCGTGTACGGATTCATCGTGCCGGGGATCGCGTGGGAGGCGCACGTCGGCGGTGCCATCGTCGGCGCGCTGGTGGCGCTCATCTACGTCCGCACGAGCGGCCGCGGCACGGCGAGGTTCTGGTGGATCGGCCTCGTCTCGGCGCTCGTCCTCGTGCTGCTCGCCGTGGTCGCGATCGTTCCTCCCCTGCTCATCACCGCCGGCCGCTGAGCACCGGACCACAACGGCCCTCGCCTTCAGGCGGGGGCCGTTCGCCGTCCTCCGGGGCCGTGTGAATAACAGCCGTGTAATTCTCCCCACATGGGGATAGATCTGTGGATAACTTCGGGGAGGGGGTGTGCATATCCATCCCCAGAATGTGGATAACCCGCTGGATCCGTGGACAACCCTGCGGGATACGGTCCCTGAGCCTGTCGAAGGGCGGGAATGCAGAAACGCCCCCGCGTGAGCGAGGGCGTCTCGAGAAGCGGAGCGGTGGCGTCAGCGCCAGCGCGTCGTCATCAGGAAGCCGATCAGGGCGATGCCGAGACCGATCAGCAGGTTCCAGGACTGCAGGCCCGGGATCGGGTACTGCATGCCTGTGATGTAGAAGACCAGGATCCAGGCCAGGCCCAGCAGCATGAAGCCGACCATGACCGGTTTGAACCATACGGCGTTGGGAGCGGTGCCGCCGTCGACCTTCTCGGCAACGGCTTCTTCGGGCTTGCGGGATCGTGCCATGGGCTCAGTCTACCCAAGGGCCGCAGCGCACATCAGGTGGTGTTCGCGAGGAAAGGTCGCCTCGGTAGGATCGCGGGATGACCGACGCCCCGCGAGCCGCCGCACGCCGTGCCGGCCGGGGCGGACGAGCCCGCCGCCGCGTCACGGTCACGAGCGTGCTGGGCGAGCTGCTGCTCACCGCGGGCGTCGTGGTGCTGCTGTACGTGGCATGGCAGATGTGGATCGGCGACATCATCATGAGCGCCGCCGCGAACGACAAGGGGCAGTCCATCAGCGCGCAGTGGGCGAAGGATCCGGCCCCCGCGCTGCCGGCCGAGATCGACGACGGGAGCGGCGTCGACGGCGCGCACCCCCGATACGAGCCGCCCGTGATGACCGCGCCGGAGGACGGGGTGCCGTGGGGCGCCCTGATGCGCGTGCCGCGCTGGGGCGCCGACTACGCCGTCACGATCGCGGGCGGTGTGACCCGGCCCGACACCCTCGACCACGGCTGGATCGGGGTCTACCCGGGCTCGGGCATGCCAGGGCAGGTCGGCAACCTCTCGATGGCGGCCCATCGCACCACCTGGGGCAAGCCGTTCAACCAGCTCGACCGGCTGCGCCTGAACGACGCGATCGTGATCGAGACGGAGCAGGGCTGGTACACCTATCGGTTCCGCACGCTCGAGTACGTGACGCCGGACAGCGTCGACGTTCTGGATCCCGTCCCGCAGGAACCGGATCCGGCCGCGGCGGGCGCCCCCGGAGGCCGGTACATCACTCTCACGGCGTGCTCGCCGCTGTACTCGCTCGCCGAGCGCATCGTGGCGTACGGGGTGTTCGAGAGCTTCCAGCCGCGGGCCCTGGGCGCCCCGGACTCGTTGAAGGCGGTGAGCTGATGTACGGCGCGCTGTGGCGCATCCTCCCCGGCCCGTGGTGGGTGCGGCTGATCATCGTGCTGGTGCTGCTGGCCGCGGTGCTGTACGGACTCATGTTCTGGGTGTTCCCCTGGGTGAGCCCGCTGATCTCGCCCGGCGATGTGAGCATCGAGCCCGCGCCGACCCCGACCTGAGCGGATCAGGGAGGGCACCGCGTTTCGCCTCCGCGTTTCGTCTCGCCTTCGGCTCGCTCAACGCCCGTGTGCTGCGCGCAGCGCGCTCAACGACCTCGACGCGTCACTTGCCGGTGCAGTAGCTCAGGTCGATCGTCGACAGCACGGGAACGTCTCCGGGGGGCGCCGACATCGACGCGACCGTCTTCGGATCCGTGGCCTTGCAGTTCGGGTTGCCGACCGGGTTCGCCGTGAGCCCCAGCTCCTGCAGGGTCTGAGTCGCCGAGTCCAGCGTCCAGCCGGTGAGGTTGTTCAGCGTCACCACGCCGCTCGCGACGACGAGGTCGATGACGGTACCCGGAGCGACCTTGGTGTCGGCCTGCACGCTCGACGACAGCACGATGTCGTGCTGCGTGCGGGGGTCGTTCTCCTGCCGGATGGATCCGAGTTGCAGACCCGCCTTGGAGAGAGCGTCCTTGGCGGCGGTGGCGCTGAGGCCCACGAGCTGCGGGACCTTGACATCGGCCGCGCCGCTGGAGACGTACACGGTGACGGACTGGCCCTTGTCCATGTGGGTACCGGCCTCGGGCTCGGTGCTGACGACCTTGCCCTTCTCGACGGTCGCATCCGACTGGTCGATGCGTATGGCGCGCAGGTCGTTCTTCGACAGCAGCGCGACAGCCGATTCGTAGGTCTGCCCCGCCAGGCTCGGAACGGTGCGGGTGGCGCTCGGCACGTCCGTGGTGGGCTTGATCGCGAGCACCCAGATCAGCACCGAGGCCAGCAGCACCACGAGCAGTGCCACGCCGGCCCAGATCCACGCCACCGGGGGACCCGACTGCGTGCGCGTCATGGTCGTGTCGGTGGAGAGTTGGCGGAGGGTGCGCGCGGTCTCCTGGGCGTGCCGCGGGCTCGGCCCGTACAGCTCACTGGTGAGCGATGACAGCTGCTTTTTCGTGGGGACGGCGCCGGTCACGGCGTCGTCGAGCGCGGTGCGGAACGAGACCGCGTCGGGGAAGCGCTGGAAGGGATCCTTCGCCATCGCGCGCAGCACGACCGGATCCAGGGCGCGGATGCGCTCGAGCTCAGCGGCGGAGTGCTCCTCGTCGTGCACCTCGCTCGGCGGCAGCGGGGTCTCGCTGACGTGCTGGTAGGCGACGGCCACCGGGGAGTCGCCGCGGAACGGCTGCCGTCCGGTCAGCATCTCGTACAGGACGATGCCGGCGGAGTACAGGTCGGTGCGCGCGTCGACTTGCTCGCCCTTGGCCTGCTCCGGCGAGAAGTACGCCGCGGTGCCGATGATCTGCGTGGTCTCGGCGACCGTGGACGACGAGTCCGACACGGCACGGGCGATCCCGAAGTCCATCACCTTGACCGTGCCGGCCGGTGTGATCATCACGTTGCCCGGCTTGATGTCGCGGTGCACGACACCGGCGCGATGCGAGTACTCCAGAGCCTCGAGAATGCCGTCGGCATAGCGCACCGCATCGGCGGTCGACACCGGCCCGCGCGCGATGACGTCCTTCAGCAGCTCGCCGTGCACGAGTTCCATGACGATGAACGGCACAGGCTCGGCAGCGGTGCCCCCGGCCTCGGGGGTGGCATCCTCGCCCGCGTCGAACACGCGCACGATCGAGGGGTGCGACATGCGCGATGCCGCCTGCGCTTCCATCCGGAACCGGGTGCGGAACGCCGTGTCGCGCGCGAGCTCCCTGTCCAGGATCTTGATCGCGACCTCGCGCCCGAGGGTCAGGTCGTACCCCCGGTGCACATGGGCCATTCCACCGCGGCCGATGAGGTCATCGACGCGGTACCGACCCGACATCACACGCGTGATCGTCGCCACAGAGGACCCCCCTGGTTCTCTCGTTCGTACTGCTGACCGACGTCAGGGTGTCGGCGCCGGAGTGACCGGGCCGGTGCCCGGCAGGATCGGATCCGCCATCTGCGGCGACGGACCGCTCTCGCGCTTGCTGTCCCCGCACAGCGCGATGTACGTCGCGGTGACCTGAGCTCCGGGCTGGTTCGCGATCGAGATCTGCGCGTTCAGCGTGCCGGCGTCGAAGGTCTTCTGGGATCCGTCGCCGACGAAGGTCGCGTTGGTCAGCGTCACCACGTAGCCCGACACGTTGCCGGTGCCGCTGGGGCACACGAAGCCGGCCCAGCTGAGCTGCACGGTCTGCCCGGCGATCGCCGGGCCGCCGAGCGTCGGCGGCGAGTCGGGTGCGCCGATCGGAGCGAGGTCGCCGTAGACGGTGAGCTTGACCGAGGTGCCCTTCTTGACGTTGCCGCCGCTGGGGTCGGTGCTGTAGACCGTGCCGACCTTGTCCTGCGCGGGGGCGCTGTCGCCCGTCGAGCAGGATCCGTCGAGGCCTGCGCCCTTGAGGGTCTGCACCGCGGCGTCGCACGTCTGGCCGACCAGGTTGAGTGTGCTGAGCGCGACGGTGTCGGCCGTCGGCGTCGGGGTGGGCGTCTTGCTCGGCGTCTTGATCGGCGTGGTCTGCGAGGTCGTCGACGGAGCGGGCTCCGGCGCCTTCTGATTCGACAGCAGTGCCCAGATGGTGCCGCCGAGCACGATGATCAGCAGCGCGATGAGGGCGATCAGCGGCCAGGTCCAGGGGCTGCGCTTCTTCTTCTCCGGGGCCGCGTCGGCCTCGGTCGGGATCTGCGCCGTGGTCGGCATGATCGTGGTCGCACCCTGCGTCGCGCCCATGAGCTGCGTCATGGCGTCGTCGGAGCTCGCGACGGCACCGGCGCCCACGACGCCGGCGATGACGGCGGGCACCGCGATCGCGGCGGAGTTCAGGTCGCCGCGGCGCAGCGCCTGCGCGGCACGGGCGACGGTGGCGGCGGAGCTCGGCCGGTCCGCCGGCTTCTTCGCGATCATCGCCATGACCAGGTTCTGCACCGGCTGCGGCACCGTGGCGGGCAGCGGCGGCGGGGTGTCGTTGATCTGCGCCATCGCGATCGCGACCTGCGACTCGCCCGTGAACGGGCGCTTCCCGGCCAGGCATTCGTACGCGACGATGCCGAGCGAGTAGATGTCGGTGGCTGGGGATGCGGCGTGCCCGGATGCCTGCTCGGGCGAGAGGTACTGCACGGTGCCCATGACCTGACCGGTGGCCGTGAGCGGCACCTGGTCGGCGATGCGGGCGATGCCGAAGTCGGTGATCTTGACCCGGCCGTCCGGCGTGATCAGCAGGTTGCCGGGCTTGATGTCGCGGTGCACCAGACCCGCGGCGTGCGCGGCCTGCAGTGCGGAGGCGGTCTGCGCGACGATGTCGAGCGTCTTGTCGGCGCTGAGGGTGCCCTCGCGCTCGATGATGGTCGAGAGGGCCTCGCCGGGCACGAGCTCCATGACGAGGTACGCGGAGCCGTTCTCCTCGCCGTAGTCGAAGACGCTCGCGATGCCCTCGTGGTTCACCAGGGCCGCGTGGCGGGCCTCGGCGCGGAAGCGCTCGAGGAAGCCAGGATCCCCCATGTACTCGTCCTTGAGGATCTTGATGGCGACGGTCCGCCCGATGACGTGGTCGGTCGCCTCCCAAACCTCGCCCATGCCGCCGATGGCGATCCGAGACTGCAGCTCGTAGCGACCGCCGAAATGCACACCTTGCGTCGGCCTCATTTCTTCAGCACCGCCTCCATGACCTTCTTGGCAATCGGTGATGCGATTGCATCACCGGATCCGGATTGTCCTTGCCCACCGCCGTCTTCGACGACGACCGCAACGGCGATCTCCGGGTTCGAAGCGGGCGCGAAGCCGGTGAACCACAGCGTGTAGGGATCTGTGTCGCCGTTCTCCGCTGTGCCCGTCTTACCGGCCACGTCGACTCCGTCTATTCTTGCACCCTGCGCTGCGCCGCTTGAGACCGACGCCTGCATGGCCGCGGTGATCGCCGCGGCCTGCTCGGAGCTCATGGCCTGCCCGAACTGGGTGTTGTCGAACTGCTTCTGCACCGACAGATCGTCGCCGAGGACCTGATCCACCATGCGCGGGTTCATCACGACGCCGTCGTTCGCGATGCCGGCGGCGACCATGGCCATCTGCAGCGGGGTCGCCCGCACGTCGCCCTGACCGAACCCGGTGAGACCGGTCTGGTCGGAGGACAGGCTCTTCGGATAGGTCGACGGGGTCGACTCCAGCGGGAGGGAGAACGCCTTGCCGAAGCCGAACTTCTCCGCCGTGGCGCGGATGTCCTTGTCGCCGAGCTGAACGGCCAGCTCTGCCATCGGGATGTTGCAGCTCAGCCGGATCGCATCGGCGAGGGTCACGGTCGGCCCGTCGCCGCAGGTGCCGCCCCAGGCGTTGTGCACCGCGGTGGTCGTGCCGGGCAGCGTGTAGGCGGCGGGATTCGGGAACGTCGACTGCATCGTGAACTTGCCGGAGTCGAGCGCCGCGCTGGCCACGACCAGCTTGAACGTGGATCCGGGAGGGTTCATGTTGCCGCCGATGGCGCGGTTGTTCAGCGGCTTGTTCGGATCGGCGACGAGCCCGTCGTAGGTCTTGTTGGCCGCGGTCCCGTCGTGCACGGCGAGGGAGTTCGTGTCGAAACCGGGGGTGGAGACCATGGCCAGGATCCGCCCGGTCTTCGGCTCGATGGCGACGACGGCTCCCTGGTAGCCCTGCAGGGCGTCGTAGGCGGCCTTCTGCGCCACCGGGTCGAGACTGAGGCGCACGTTCGCGCCCTTCTGCGGCTGGCCCGAGATGATGCGCTCGATCGAGGACAGGAACTGCGTGCTGCCGGTGCCGCTGAGCTCGCTGTTCATGGCCTTCTCGATGCCGGTGGCGCTGCCCAGGGCCGGGTTGTAGTAGCCCGTGACGGCGGACCACATCTGCGGGTCGGTGTACACCCGCTGGAACGAGTACATGTCGCCCGACGGCGTCGACGTGGCGATCGGGGTGTCGCCCGCGAGGATGGATCCGCGCTGGATCTCGTAACTGTCCAGACGCGTGCGCCGGTTCGCGTCGTTCTGCGAGAGCGCATCGGCCTGCACGACCTGGATCCAGCTCACCGAGCCGAACAGTGCGAGGAACATGACCAGCACGAGGATGCTGATCCGACGGAGTTCTTTCGTCATCCGATCACCTTCCTCATCCGATCACGACCCTGGGCTGGCGGCGCACCCCGTCGGAGATGCGCAGCAGCAGCCCGACGATGAGCCAGTTCGCGATGAGCGAGGATCCTCCCGCGGCGAGGAACGGGGTGGTGAGTCCCGTCAGCGGGATCACCCGGGTGACGCCGCCGACCATGATGAACACCTGCAGACCGATCGTGAACGAGACCCCCACCGCCAGCAGTTTGCCGAAGTCGTCCTGCCCGGCGACGCCGATCCGCAGTCCGCGGCTGACGAACACCATGTACAGGCAGAGCAGGGCGAACAGCCCGATGAGGCCGATCTCCTCGCCGAGGCTGGTGATGATGAAGTCGCTCTCGGCGACGGGCGTGATCTGCGGGCGGCCCTGGCCGAGGCCGGTGCCGAGCAGTCCGCCGTGCGCGAGGCCGAAGATGCCCTGCGTGAGCTGGTAGCTCTGGTCCTCCATGAGGTCCGGGTTGAAGGCGTTGATCCAGGTGTTGAACCGGTTCTGCACGTAGGTGAGGAACTGCGACACGATCGCGACGCCGACCACCACGCCCGCGACGCCGATGAGCACCCAGCTCGTCTTGCCGGTCGCGACGTAGAGCATGACGATGAACATGCCGAAGATGAGCACACCGGTGCCGAGGTCGTGCTGGGCGACGATGATCGCGAGCGAGATCAGCCACACCACGATCACGGGCCCGAGCTCGCGCATGCGCGGCCAGGTGATGCCGGCGAAACGCTTGCCCACCGAAGACAGGCTCTCCCTCGTGCGAACCAGGTAGCCGGCGAAGAAGATCGCCAGGAAGATCTTCGCGAGCTCGCCCGGCTGGATCCCGAGTCCGGCGATGTTGATCCAGACGTCCGCGTTCGCGTCGTCGACGCCGAGGCCGGGGATGAACGGCAGGATCAGCAGCACGATGCCGGTCAGGCCCGACAGGTACGTGAAGCGGTACAGCACGCGGTAGTTGCGCAGGAGGATCACGAGCGCGATGGCGCCGATCACCGAGATCGCCATCCACATGAGCTGCTTGTTCGAGTAGGCGTCGAAGCCCACCCGGTGCGCCGCGATGTCGAGACGGTAGATCTCCGCGATCCCGACGCCGGTCAGCAGCGTCGCGATCGGCAGGACGAACGGATCCGCATCGCTCGCCACGAAGCGCAGCACGATGTGCAGGGCGAAGACGAGCACGGCGAGCCCGCCGCCGATGAGCAGGATCATCGGGTCGATCCGGCCCAGCGCGCCCAGCTGCACGAGGGTGAGCGCGGTGCCCGCGACGACCACAGCGAAGAGCAGGAGCCAGAACTCGCGGTTGCGCTGCGTCTGCGGCCCGCGGATCCTGCGCAGCGCGCGCAGCACGGCGGTGTCGGCGGCGACGTCGCCGGCGTGAGGTGCGGGTGCGGTGGAGGTCATGGCTTCTTCCCCGTCCCTGCCGAGGCGCGGAGGCGCTCGACGATGGCGTTCGCATCGTCGAGGGACCGTGCGGTGATGGTCTGCTGCACGAGCGACTGGTTGAAGCTCGGCAGATCGGACATGCTGATGCCGGTGTCGTCGTACACGTGCGAGAGGGAGATCGGACCGAGATCCTGCTGGATCCCCTGGAAGACCGCGACCGTGTCCGACTGGGTGTCGACGCCCACGAAGTAGCGCGTCTGAGTCCACGCGTAGGCGCCGAACAGCGCGGCCGCCATGAGCGCGATCACGACGATGAGGCCGGTGATCCAGCCGACCCGTCGGCGCACCGAGCGGCGGTGGTCCTCCTCGATGAGCTCCTCGAGGTAGTCGGCGGCGGGCTCGAAGTGCGTCGGCTCGTTCGCCGCCTGGCGCACGGGGTGCAGCCAGCTGGGACGGGCCGGGCGCGCCGCCGGAACGACGATGCCCTGCGGATTCGCCGCAGCGCCGACGACCGTGGCGGATCCGGAGAGCACGGGGTGCTGGCCGCCGACATCGACGATCACGATCGTGACGTTGTCCGGGGCACCGCCGTCGAGGGCGTAGCGCAGCAGGCCGTCCGCGGTGCGCCCCGGCGCCATGCCGAGCCGCAGCGTCTTCTGCATGTGCGCCTCGTCGACCACGCCGGACAAGCCATCGGAACACAGCACCCAGCGGTCGCCGGGCAGCGTCGGCATGACGAACATGTCGAGCTCGGGATCCGCGTCCATGTCGCTGAGCACGCGCATGAGTACGGAGCGGCGCGGGTGATAGCGCGCCTCCTCGGGGGTGATCCGCCCGGAGTCGACCAGGCGCTGCACGAACGTGTGGTCGGTGGTGATCTGGGTGAGCGTCTCGTCGCGGTAGAGGTAGATGCGCGAGTCGCCGATGTGGCCGATGACGGCATAGTCGTCGACCATGATGATCGCGTCGAGCGTGGTGCCGAGGCCTGCCAGTTCCGGGCGGTCCTTGACGGCGCGGATCATGTCGCCCGCGGCGGTGGTGGCGGCCGCCTGCAGCGAGGCCTCCGCGTCCATGGTGGAGGGGTAGGCGTGGTCGAGGTTCTGCAGCCGGTGGATCGCGATGCTGCTCGCGACGTCGCCACCCGCGTGGCCGCCCATGCCGTCGGCGACGACGAACAGGTTCGCCCCGGCGTAACCGGAGTCCTGGTTGTTGGAGCGGACCTTCCCGGTGTGGGAGATCGCGGCGCTCGAGCCCTCGAAGACCATGGTCGCCGGTTACGCCCGCAACTCGAACGTGGTGGCGCCCACCTTGATGGGCGCGCCGATCGGTACGGGCACCGGGGCGCCGACGCGCTCGCCGTTCAGGAACGTGCCGTTCGTGGAGTCGAGATCCTGCAGCATCCACGCCTCGCCCCACAGCAGCAGTCGCGCGTGGTGGCTGGACGTGTAGTCGTCGCGGATGACGAGACCCGACTCGCTGGAGCGGCCGATCGACATCGGCTCGGATCCGAGCGGCACTTCGAGGCCGGCCTTCGGACCCGAGGTGATCACGAGCTTGGTGACGGTGGACGTGGTGGCGGGGCCGCCGGGCTTGCCCTTCGGTGCGGCCGCTGGCTTGGCGGGCGCCGGCTTCGCCGCGGGAGCGCTCGCCGCCGCGGCCTGGCCCTGAGGAAGCTTGCGCACGCGCACGCCGAACAGATCCGCGCGCAGCGAGTAGACGACCGCGAACACGAAGAACCACATCAGCACGAGGAAGCCGATGCGCAGCAGGAGCAGTGTCAGTTCGCTCACGGATTGACCCCGAACGCGCGCGTCGCGTCGTCTCCGCGGCCGCCGCGGGCCGGTGCCGAGACGGGCACGACCTGGAAGGTCAGGTCCGTGCGGCCGATCGTGATGACCATGCCGCTGGAGAGCTGCGCCTCGCGCACGCGCTGGCCGTCGAGCTTGGTGCCGTTGGTCGAGCCGAGATCGCGGAGCATGGCGTGGTCGCCGTCCCAGAGCACCTCGGCGTGCTTGCGGCTGGAGCCGGCGTCGGCGATGGTGATGTCGGCATCGCTGCCGCGCCCGATGACGGTGCGGGCCTTCGTGAGCGGGTACCGGGATCCGCCGGTCGAGATCTCGGCCTGCCAGGTGACCCGTCCGGCGCTCGAGGTCGAGGTGGACTCGACGCGCACGGTGCCGGTGGCGAGCTTGTCGTCGGCCTCGAGGGCGATGTTCACGGGGCCGGCGAAGCTGTATCCCTGCGAACGGGCGTGTTCCTTCACCAGCACGTGCAGCTCGTCGATGAGAGCGGATCCGAGTCCGTGCATGGCCGTCGCGTCCTCACCGCTGAGATTCACGAGGAAGGTGCTCGGCACGATGATGCGGTCGCGGCTGACGACAGCGGCCTTGGTGTCCATCTCACGGCGCAGGGCCGAGGCGATCTCCACGGGCTGGATGCCGCTGCGGAAGGTCTTCGCGAAGGCGCTGTTCACTGCGCGCTCGAGACCCTTCTCAAAGCTGTCTAGTAGTCCCACTGGGCTCCCATGGCTCACCGATCGGTACGGCCATGTTAGCGACACGGCCTGAATGAAGCCCCGGACGGCGCGATACGCAGGAAACCCTGAAGCGGTCGGGTGACGCGGGGGCGGAACGCGGGGCTTGGATCCGCGAGACTGCAACTCCGTAACGAGACAGCAGGATTATCGTGCAGTCTCGCGACGCAGATGCAGTCTCGCGGATGGGGCGGCCTGCGGGCGCGGCGCCGTGGTTCGAACCGGGACTCGGGGCGTGATATTCTCGGGAGGTTGGTTCGCGAGGACCGACATGCGCGAGTGGCGGAATAGGTAGACGCGCTGGCTTCAGGTGCCAGTGCCTGCAAGGGCGTGGGGGTTCAAGTCCCCCCTCGCGCACAGAACGAAGAAGGCCCGGATCTCAGGATCCGGGCCTTCTTCGTCTCCGCGGCGCAGCGCGGTCCCGGCCTCCTCGTGCCAGTCGGACGGTCGATGTCATTGCCGAATGAACCGCCCGGATCGGTTCCGCTCGTACGTGTGCGAATGCGTTCGCTTCCTTTCGTTGGAACACGCTTTCCCGTGACCATGGGGCACAGGACTGCATTCGAGGAGGAACGCACGATGGCCCGCACTTCGTATCCCCATCCCACTGCCGCATCGGGGAGGATCCGCCGCTGGAAGGGCCTCCTGGCCGGTGCAGCGACTCTTGCTCTGCCGCTCGTCGGGCTCGGGGCGCTGCCCGCCGCCGCAGCGACCGGCGCCGAGTATCGCGTCGACTGCGGCGCGGCCGAGGCCGGCGCGGACGGCAGCGCCGACCACCCGTACACGACCCTCGCCGAGGTGAACGCTCTCGCGCTCCAGCCCGGTGATGCGCTGCTGTTCGCCCGCGGCACGACGTGCACGGGCACGCTGTCCCCGCACGGATCCGGATCCGCTGATGCGCCGATCGTCGTGGGTGCCTACGGCGATGGCGCCGCGCCGGTCATCGACGGCGCGGGCGCGCACGACGCCGTACTGCTGAAGGACATCGAGCACATCACGGTGCAGGACCTCGCGATCACGAACGCCGCGAACCCCGGCACCGAGCGGAACGGGATCCGTCTCTCCCTCACCGACTTCGGCAAGGCGAGCGGCTACGTGCTGCAGCGTCTCGACGTGCACGACGTGATGGGCGACGACAACAAGGGACTAAACGGATCCGCCGCGATCCAGATCGGCATCGGGGGCAAGAGCACGCCGACGTGGATCGACGGGCTGCAGATCCGCGACAGCACGATCACGCATGTCGGGCGCGAGGGCATCTACTTCAAGTCGACCTGGAACAAGCGTCCCGAGGTCGGGTCCCAGGACACCAGCGGTCTCGGCCCGTGGACGCCGAGCACGGGCGTCGTCATCGCCGGCAACACCCTGACGAGCGTGGCGGGCGACGGCATCAAGGTCGACACGACGAAAGGCGCGGTGATCGAGCACAACATCCTCGCGGGCTTCCAGCTCCGATCCGCCGTGGCCAATGCCGGCATCTGGCCCTTCAACGCCGACGACACGCTCGTGCAGTACAACGACGTGTCCGGGGGTGGCAACAGCCACGATGGCATGTCGTTCGACGCCGACGGCGGATCCCAGAACACCGTCTTCCAGTACAACTACAGCCATGACAACGCGGGCGGCCTGCTGCTCGTCTGCCCCTACTCCGGTGCGCGCACCTGGGGCACTGTGTTCCGCTACAACATGAGCTACGACGACGCGGCGCGGGTGTTCCAGCTGTGCCCCGGCAACATCCAGGACACGCACATCTACAACAACACCATCGTCGACGAGCACGCGACGCCCACGTACTTCCTCCAGGACGACAACAGCACCAGCCGCGGCGTGACGTTCAGCAACAACATCATGGTCAACCGCGGCGCTCCCATGGGCGTGCAGGTGCGCGGCCCCGGGCTGTCGTTCGATCACAACCTCTTCATCGGCGTCACGGGCGTGCCCGCGAATGCCGACGGCGCCGTCAACCCGGGCGGTCTCGGCGACGACCCCGGCTTCGTGGAGGAGACCCACAAGCCGACCGGCCTCGACGATCTCGGCGGTCTGGGGCTGCGCCAGTTCTCGCCGGCCTTCCGCGCCGGTCTCGCGGTCGCGGACAACGGCGGACGGGACATCACCGGCACCCCGGTGCCCGAGACGGGCCCCGTGAACCTGGGCGCGGATCAGGGCGTCGGCGCCCACACGGATCCGTCGGCGGTGCTGCGGATGCCGTCCGTCTCGGCCGCGGCGGGCCTGCCGGTCACCGTGCACGTCACCGCGATATTCTGGGGCGCCAAGCCCACGCGCAGCGCGACGGCCGCATTGCAGGCGCCGGACGGATGGACGGTGACCCCGGTCCAGGCGAGCGTTCCGGACGGGCTGAAGTCCGGCGCGGGCGCGGAGCTGTCCTGGACCGTGACCCCGCCCGCCGATGCCGCGGAAGGCACAGCGACGCTGACCGCGACCGTGACCGCCGGTGACGGCCTGCTCGGCAGCGTCGCGACGGACGCAAAGGTGCGCGCCCTGTTCGCGTCGGTCGAGGCCGCCTACAACGATGTGGCCATCACCGCGGACGGCGCCTCGCCGTATACGGGCGATCTCGCGCTCAGCCGGAGCAGCCTCTCCTCGAACGAGCTGCTGAAGGCCAAGGGCATCGCTCCCGGTGCGACCGTTCAGGGCGCAAAGGTCGCCTACACCTGGCCGCAGTTCACGCCGGGTCAGAAGAACGCGGTGTGGGCCAGCGGGCAGAGCATCGCCGTGCACGGGCAGGGCACCGCGCTCGGACTCGTGGTGTTCGGCGTGAACGCATATCCCACCCCGGTGTCCGGCACGGCATCGGTGACGTACACGGACGGATCCACGAGCTTGTTCACGCTCGCCGCCGGCGACTACTACTACAACCAGCCGGCGACGGGGAACACGTTGTTCACGAAGATGGCCTATCGCAACACCCCCAGCGGCAAGGGAAACGGCCCGTTCAGCCTCTTCGAGAGCACGATCCCGATCGACGGCGCGAAGCAGGTCGCCTACGTGACGCTGCCGCAGCGGCCGGCCTACACGGACGGCAAGACGCCGGGCCTGCTGGTCCTGGCGATCGGCGTCGGCTGACCCGCGCGGTGAGCCGAGTCCCTGTCCCGTCGTGCGGGCAGGGACTCCGCCCGCGCGCAGACGCTTCACACTGCAGCCGAAGGGCCAGTATGTTGGCCTCAGCGCGCCCCGGCACGGGGATCGCAGGATGCGGATCGCGGCTGAGCGGCCGAGTGACCCGTGAGGCGAAGGGGGCACCGTGGTCGGCGACGAGAGTGCAGTCCTACCGGATCCGGATGAGGCCCGACGCGGACGCTCCGACCGCCTGAGCGGCGGGATCGCCCGCCCGATCGGCGTGATCGCCCGGCAGAGCACGGCGATCCGGATCGTGCTGGGGCTCGCGCTCGTCGCGGTCGGCGCCGTCTTCCTCCTCGTGTCGATGACGGTGCAGACGATCGCGCTGGTCACCGGGATCGGGATCCTGCTGGTCGGTGTCGCCGTTCTGGTCGTGCCCGGTGACCGCGCCGAGGGACCTGGATCCGGATCCCGTTCGCTTCCCGTGATCGTCAGCCGGGTGCTCGGTGCACTGCTCGTGCTGCTGGGCGCCGGGATGGCACTGTGGCCCGCAGCGGGCGCGCCCCTGCTGGCGCAGCTCCTCACCGTGGCGCTGGTCGTCTTCGCCGTGGCGACCGTCATACGGGCGTTCCGGCCCGGCGCGGACCAGCGCGTCACGGGCATCATCGGGGCCGTCGCGACACTGGCTGTCGCCGCGGTCACGGTGTTCTGGCCCGTGCTGACCCTGGTCGTGTTCCGCCTCGGAGTGGGGGCGTGGTTCGTCTTCATCGGGCTGCAGCTGCTCGTGCGGGTGCTCTGGCGTCGCCCCCAGGCGCCCCGCGCCCCGGGTGGACGTCGCGGGGTGCGCTGGCTCCGCACGATCGGGGCGAGCGTCGCCCTCGTGCTCGCGGTCGCGCTCGCCGCGGGCAGCGGCGCGCTGCTCGGCGGCACCCCGCTGCCGGTGCCGGACGCGTTCTACACCCCGCCCGCCGACGTGCCGGCGCAGGCCGGCACCCTGATCCGCTCCGCACCGATGACCGTCGGCGTGCCGGCCGGGGCGAAGGCCTGGCGGATCCTCTATACGACAACCAACCCCGACGGATCCCCGGCGGTCTCGAGCGGCACCGTGCTCGCACCGGCGGAACCCGGACCGGATCCACTCCCCCTGCTCACCGTCTCGCATGGCACGGTCGGCGTCGTCCCCGGCTGCGCGCCCTCGCTCAGCGCCGAGCCGTTCGCCGACGGCGCGGGAACGGCGATGGTCGACATGGTCACGAAGCACGGCTGGGTCGCCGTGACCAGCGACTACATCGGTCTGGGCACGAAGGGCCCGCATCCCTACCTCGTGGGCGACGCGGAGGCGCGCAACGTGTGGGACGCGTCCAAGGCCGTGCTCGGCTTCAGCGAGCTCAAGGTCTCCACCGGCACGGTGATCTGGGGCCACTCGCAGGGCGGTCAGGGATCGCTGTGGACGGGTCAGATCGCCGCGTCGTACGCCCCGGAGTTCACCGTGAAGGGCGTCGCCGCGTTCGCGCCGGCCTCGAACCTGTACGCGCTCGCCGAGGCCATCAAGTCGGAGACGGCGGGTAAGACGGTCTCGGCGTACATCGCTGCGACCTGGGACAAGGTGTTCCCGGATCTCGACGTCGAGAAGAACCTCACGCCCGGATCCGCAGGTCCCGTGGAACGCATCGGTGGACTCTGCTTCAACGGGCACGACGGCCTTGCGGCGATCCTGCGCGGCAGTCAGGTGCCGAACCAGATCTTCCCGAACGCGCTGCTGGCGGGGCCCTTCGGTGACAAGCTCAAGGAGCAGGAGCCCACGGGGCCGTTCCCTGCTCCCCTGCTGGTCGCCCAGGGTCTGGCGGATCCGCTCGTGAAGCCCGTGATCCAGGACGAGTGGGTCAAGGCTCGCTGCGATGCCGGCATCCCCGTCGACTACCGCACCTACCCGGGGCTCGGGCACGTGGAGCTCGTGGGGCCCGACTCGCCGCTCACGCCGCAGCTCGAGCAGTGGACCCTGGACCGCTGGGACGGAAAGGCACCGACCCCGGACTGCGACCACCTGCCGGCGGGCTGAGGGCGCACAGCCCGGATCAGCGGGCGAGAGGGCATCGCGGGAGCGCGATGGCGGCCATCCGGTACACAGTGATGGTCCGCGCAGCCCGTTCCGGCGCCTGTGGATAACCATGGCACCGTGGTGACACTGACGCGCCCCGAGTCGCGCCGCTAACGTCTGTCGTGCCCTGGATCGGCGCTCGGGAACGCATCGAGTGGGGTGCGGGGCATCGCCGGACCCGGGATCCGGCGATGCGGCGGGACGTGCGACGAACGGGAACGAGGGCGAGTGACGGGGCGAAGCAGGCAGAGCGCTCGATCGACTGGCGTGGCGCTGCTGCTGGCGGCGATCGTCACCGGCATCGTGGTCGTACCGTCCTCCCCCGCGCACGCCGATGAGGATTCGATCCGCTTCAGCAGCGGCGAGGCGCACGCCACTCTGGGGCCGAACGATGTGCTGCGCATCGACGGGCGGCTGCGGTACTTCAACAACTGCTCGGCGCCGGCGAACGCCGGCGGGATCGATGATTTCGTCTACCCGGCGGCGGACGTCTACGTCGTCGCCGCGAACCATGAACCCTCCGACGGCGACGCGCTGAGCGACGCCTCCGGCACGCCCACCACGATCGTGCAGGCGGGGGGTACGTTCGTGGACGAGATCCTCGCGATCACCCAGCCCAGCGGATCCCTGCCGGAGGGGGAGTACTCGATCGTCGTCGACACCTGCCAGAACGGTGTCTTCAACGCCGCGTCCGACACGCTCCTGAGCGACACGATCAGCGTCGCATTCCCGCCTGTCCTGCCCGCGATCGATCAGTCCATCCTGGAGCTGAAGAACAATGCCCGCACCCAATGGGGCAACTGGCAGGAGATCGCGAAGCTGTTCGACACCCTCCTGAACGTCGACAAGGCTGCCGGCTGCGGCACCGCCGCATTCGAGCACGGCGAAGAACTGGAGGACGCGCTGCACGGCTGCCTGGAAGTCGTCAACATCTGGGTGGACTCCCCGGCGATCTCCACCTGGATCGAACAGACCGGGCGGATCAAGGATGCCGCCCGATGCCATGGCGACGACGCCGGTGCCTGCTTCGGTTTGATCTCCTCGTACTGGGGGCTGGACGGATCCCCGGTGCGCACCTTCGTCACGTCCGGGGCCAAGAACCTCATCGCGAACCAAGCCAAGACGTTCTTCGGGATCTATGCCGACCCCCCGCGCACCGACTACACCTCCGCGTCCTCGGCGGTGCAGCCCGACCTGCCGATCCCGCAGACCCAGGGCGACGGTCCGGTCTTCGACCGGCTGAGCGAGTTCGCGACCGCACTGGAACGTGAGCAGCTGATGCGGACCGCACTGCTGGCCGCGCTAGAGCGCTATCAGGGCGCCCAGGCCGCGGGCGATACCGCGGCGGCCGTGGCCCAGGCACGCTCTGCAGCGAATCTGGCCGACGCCATCGCGGAAGCCGCACCCGTCACCGCCGCGTTGCTGCAGGGCTGGTTCGACGGGGTGCAGACCGCGATCCCCGACCTCACCGCGATCACGCAGGACGAATGCGCCGACGCGCGGCGCCTGCTCGGCGGGCTGAACGGGGCGAACGGCAGCGGGATCACCCCTGCCGAGAACCAGGCCCTGCGCAACTGGGGCAACGCGGGTTCGGCCCGATCCGCGTGGCTCGACGAGGTGCGCGCGAACGGCATCGTCCCTGGCGGCCTGAACTGCGCGCCGCTGTCGAACCTCGGGCCGGTGAGCGCCGTCGTGAACGGGCAGAGCGCCGAGTCCGACCAGCTGCGCCGCATGGCGGCGACGCTGCGACAGCTGGCTGACGGAATCGTCGGATCCGCCGCCGCGCCGACCCTGCGTCTGACGGGTGCGACGGGAGCGACGGTCGGTGCGCCTGTGACCCTGGCCGCGAGCGCGAACCTGGGGGCGACCGTGAGCTGGGATCTGGACGGCGACGGCGCATTCGACGATGCGACCGGGGCGTCCGCAACGGTGACGTTCGCCATCGCCGGCCATCGGTTCGTCGCGGCGAAGGCAACGGTCGGCGACGGCCCGGCGGTCACCGCGCACGCGCTGGTCGACGTGACAGCGGCGAACGGCGCTCCGCGCATCGACGGCTTCGATCCGGCAGGGATCGACGGGCGCGCCTACGCCACCACGGCAGTGGGTGACGAGCAGACCTTCACCGTGCAGGCGACCGACCCCGAGGGCGAGTCGCTGCGCTATGACTGGTTCGTCGACGGCGCCGTGCAGAGCGGGAACGGGCCGACACTGACCATCACACCCGTGAGTGGCGATCGTGGACCGCATACGGTGAGCGTGCAGGTGCAGGATCCGCATCCCGGAAACGTTGCCGGGCAGGCCTGGCGCTGGCAGGTGAACGACCCCGACCGGGACCACGACGGCTGGGCAGACAACGCGGTCGCCGACTGCGACGACCATGATGCGTCCGTGCATCCGGGGCAGGGCGAGGTGCTGTTCAACGGCCGGGACGACGACTGCAACACCGCGACCGCCGACCAGCCCGCGAATCTCGGGACGGGCGGTGAGGTGTGGACCTGGGGCGACTACCGCGGTAACGCGCGGGGCGGAGCCGCCGACGTCCCGGCCCCGATGGGAATCACGGACGCGGTGCAGATCTCGGGCTTCATGGTGGGGGGCAACGCACTGCGCAGCGATGGCACGGTGTGGGGGTGGGGCGACGGCAACGGGTCCATCACCCGGCTGCCCGGCACGAACTACGGACCGATGTACGGCCTCGGCAGCGAGTCCGGGGAGCTCGGCGGCGTGACGGCGATCACCGAGACCACCTACCTGGTGCCGGCCGTGTTCCTGCTGCTCTCCGACGGTCATGTCGCGTCGGTGGGCTGCGAGGGAAACGCGACGACCGACGGGCAGCTCGGTGCCGGAGCGGCCCTGAACTGCCGCAATTACCCGGACTACGTGCTCGGCCCCGACACCGACGGTGACGGGGCGCCGGATCCGCTGAGCAACGTGGTGAAGGTGTGGAACCTCGGCGGGGCGGGGCTGGCGCAGCAGGCCGACGGGACCCTGCTGCAGTGGGGTCGGCGGCAGTGCGCCGGGACCCCGGGGTATCGGCCGATCAGCTACACCGCGGTGGTTGAGCCGGCCTTGACGGCGGCGCTGCCGGGACTCGTGCAGGCCATCGGCGGCAGCAACAACGACGGCGCCGCGATGTTCCGGCTCGCGGACGGGCGCGTCCTGGCCTGCGGGGCGGACATGCCGGGCCCCGCGCAGGCGCCCAGCAACCAGGTGGTCCCGTTCGGCGACTTCGGACCTGCGGATCCGGCGGTGGACGTTGCAGTGACGCAGAGCTCCGACGAGTTCTGGGTCGTCACGGCATCCGGAAAGCTCTGGGTCAAGGCGTCGACCGGACTCGCTCTCGACCTCGATGGCTGCACGCCTCAGACCTGCCCCGGCTGGAAGCTGTTCGAGGCGCCACTCCCGCCGGGGGCCGCGGCGGTGGATCTGGAGACGACGTGGCCGACGATGCACCTCCGCCGCGCCGATGGCACACTGCTCACCTGGGGTGAGGGAACCGCGGGGTCGTCCGGCCACCCCGGGCAGGGTGGTTGGGGCACCCCGGCGCCTGCGCTGATCGACGGTTTCGTGCTGCAGAGCAGCCTGGCCACGTGGGACGGGTATGCGCTGGTGCTCCCCTCGGCCACGGTGGCCGCGTCGGGATGGGTGCCGCCGCAGCCCGACGTGAGGGTGTCGGCGTCGGGCGCCACGGGTCCTGAGGGCGGCGCAGCCACGGCCGGCGTGGTGCTGGACCGGCCCGCGTCGGGTGATCTCGTCGTGTCCTGGCGCTTCGGCGACGCGACTGGCGATGTCACCGTGCCCGCCGGCCAGACCCGCGTCGACCTCCCGCTGACGCTGCCCGCACCCGATGGCGTGTGGGGTGCGGATCGGCAAGCACAGGTGATGCTCACCGGAGTGTCCGCGAACGCGATCCTCGGCGAGGACGTCGCCGACATAACGATCACCGACGCGGATCCGGCTCCCGAGCTCTCTCTCGAACCCTCCTCGATCGCAGAGGGCGACGACGCTCTGACCGCGGCGCCCGTGACGGTCCGGCTCTCCCGGCCGGCAGCGGTGGATCTCCGCGTGCGCGTGACCGCCGCCGACGGCACGGCGACCGCGGGAACCGACTACAAGCCGCTCGACGTCACGGTTCCGGTGCCGGCCGGCAGCACGACTGCAACCGCGCCGCTCGTGCTGCTCGGCAACACCGTGCCCCAGCCGAACCGCGCTCTGACGATGACCGCGGCCCCAGTCGCTCCGGATGCCGCATCCGTGATCCTCCCCGTGACCGGATCCCTGACGATCGCCGACGACGACCCGGTCACGCTACGGGCCCGCAGCGTCGTCGTCGCCGCCGGCGACACGGCCGAGATCGAGATCGCCTCGCCGCTCGTACCGGCCGACGAGTCGGTCGCCGTGGAGTGGCACACCGTCGATGCCACCGCCCGGGCGGGAACCGACTACACCGCCTCCACCGGAACCGTGACCCTCGCGGGCGGCCGTGAGGGCGGCGGCCGCGGCACCATCACTGTCCCGACGGCCCTGCTGACTGCGGCCGCCTCAGCAGAACAGGGGCACGTGCTGACTGTCGCGCTGACCCCCGCCTCTGGGACGCGCACGGTCGTCTCCCCGGCATCCGTGACGATCCTCATCACACGCGCACTCGACTCCGGACCGAGCCCGAGCCCGAGCCCGGAACCGTCGTCGCCGCAGACGCCCGTTCCCTCCCTCCCGGCACAGGCAGATCACGGAGGCGGTGACCTGCCGGGCACCGGGGCGGCGCTCCCGGTCGCGGCGGTGGTCATCGGTGCGCTCGCGCTGCTGGCCGGAGCCGGGCTGCTGCGGGGCCGTCGTCGAAGACGGGGTTGAGGGGCGAGGCGCCGTCGGGCCGCGGGGCTGACGGACATCGTGGAGCTCAGCGGTCACGGCGACGCGACCCAGGACGCGGCTGACGACGACCGGGCTGAGCGTGCGCCGCGCACTCGGCCACCTGCCCTCGAAGCCTGTGTCGTCCAGGCCTTCCGCACGCGTGCGCCCGTCCACTACGTTCGTCCCGTGAGACCACGGTCGTTGCGCGCCGCTGCAGAGGAATCCGACGCCGCGCGCTTCGTCGGCCGGGATCCGGAGATGGCGACGGTCGCGGACCTGCTCGACGCTGACACGCCGAGCCGGATCCTGTTCGTGCACGGACCCGGCGGCATCGGCAAATCGACATTGCTGCGGGCCGCCGCCGCGCTCGCGGATCGCCGGGGACTGCGCACGTCGCGGATCGATGCACGCACCCTGCCGCCCGAACTCGAGCACGCGGTCGAGGTCGTCATGTCCGGTGGCGCCGTGCGGCGATGTGTCGTGATCGACGAGGCGGATGCACTCGGTCCGCGCCTCGACGTGCTGCGCGACCGGCTGCTGGACGAGCTCGCCGACACCAGCTGCCTTCTGGTCGCGGGCCGCAAGGGACCCTCCCCGTCGTGGCGCACCGCGGGGCTGGACGCGATCGTCGTCGGACTGCCGCTGCGCCCCCTCACCGACGAGGACTCCGCCGAGCTGCTGCGCTCGCGGGGAATGGATGAGGCGCAGGTCGCGGAGATCGTGGAGTGGGCGCAGGGATCCCCGCTCGCCCTGACGGTCGCCGCCAGCGCTCCCGCAGGTCGCACCGACGGCCCGAGCTCAGCCGCGCTCGAGCAGCGGCTGACGCAGTGGCTCGTCGGACAGCCGATCCTCGACGTATCCCGCGACGTTCTCGAGGTCGCTGCTCTCGCCCGCACTGTCGACGCTCGCCTGCTGAGCGCCGCCCTTCCCGGGCAGGCCACTCGCGACGGCCTGCGGCGCCTCGCCGCACTGCCCGTCGTGGAGCGTCTCGGAGACGACATCGCGCTGCATGCGGTCCTCGCCGCGTCGATCCGCGAACACCTGCGCAGCACGGCCCTGGCGCGGGCGGCCGCGCTTTCGCGGCGCATCGCCGAGCACCTCGCCACGCGTGCGAGGCTCGGCGACATGGGGGCGCTGCTGCGGCTCTCCCGGCTGCTGGAGAGCGCCGAGTTGCGGGCCGCGATCGGCAACGATCCGAGCGACGAGTACTACGCCGACAATCGCCTGCACCCGGGTGAGCTCGAGCGTTTCGGGCGCCACCATGGCTTCGACGACGGCGCGGACTGGGGTGAGGTGCTCGACTGGTTGCAGCGGCCTGAGGGCCTGCTGTTGATCCGCCGCCGCGACGGCGAGGCCGTGATGGTGACGCGTTTCGTCGCGGTGCGGGAGCTTGCGCACACCGCCGCGCCGATGAGGCAGCCGGATCCGCGGAGGTCGCATGAACGGGACTCGGGGCCGGCGCCCGGCGCCATCGCGAGGAGCCTGGCGCTCGCCGCGGAACGCACAGACGCGGATCCGGCTCGGTCATTCGCCGGCGTCGTGCTCTTCGCCGACGGTCCTGCGCGCGACGCGGCGGAGGCGGCGCGGCTCGGCAGCGGCGCCTTCATGCTGCAGCACGGCGTCGGCGACATGCAGTCGATGTTGATCCACTACCCCGAGCCGGATCGCCGACCGCCCGTGCCGTCGAGCATCGCGAGCGAGGTCACGGGTCCCCTTCCGCGGCCCGTGGCGCTGAGCGACTTCCGCCCGTTCGGGGCGATCGGCAACGTGGAGGCGATGGTGCTCGGCGAACTCGGGTTCGTGCCGCGCTCGATCGACGCCGGTCTGCTTCTCGCCGAAGACGACGACCCCGTGCGGATCGCCGCACTCACCGCCCGGCTCGACGAGGTGTTCGGAGCGGGCGCGGAGGACCGTCGTCAACGGCGGGCGCTCGAGCTCGTCCACCTCGGCACGCGCACGAGCGAGGAGGAGTGCCTCATGGCGCTCAACGTGAGCAGACGCACCTGGTTCCGCATTCTTCGCGCCGCACGGGAGCGCGTGGCCGGCTGATCGCCTCGGCGGGCGGATGTTCCGTCCGCCCGTTTCCGTCCGCGGTCGGGTTGGTCAGACCACGACGTCGTCGAGCGCGTGGAGCAGACGCCACTCGCCCGGGCGGACCGTCCGCGTCGCGAGCACGTCGGCGGACTCCAGAGGCCCGACGTCGACGCCGGCGAGGGTCGCGATCTCGGAGACCGGCACCTGGAACGTGCGGAACCCGCCGAGCGGCGCCGTCGCGAGCAGGCCGTCCCTGGTGTCGACCAGGTCGGACTGATCGAGCACGAATCCCGCCGCCGCGAGCGAACCCGCCGTGTCCCACGCTGCGATCTTCCAGAAGCGCAGCGGGATCCGGATGCCGCGGTAGGGCGGGTCATCCTCGGCCAGGACCGGCGCGGTGAACACCGAGAGGCGCTGCGCCGTCGCCTCCGCATAGGTCAGCACATGGTCCTCGAGGCCCAGCCAGAGCTCCGGTCCCTGGTTGAAGTTCGCGGCCTGCGGCGCCGCGTTGGGGTAGACGAAGGTGGCCTCCATCGCCGCGCGCGCGTCACCGGTCTCGCCCCAGCCCGGATCTCGCCGGCGCACCAGATGACCACGATCGAGGTCGTTGCGGGCGTAGACGGCCGGGCCGGTCTGCTCATCCTCGCCGACCCGCGGATCGAGCCGCCACTCGCCCGTGCGCGGCAAGTCGCGCAAGGTCGCACCGTCGATGTTCACGCCGGTCGACGCTGCCAGCCGACGCTCGGGGTCCAGCAGCACGGTGAATCGCGGGTACGCGAGTTCGCGCACCTGGTGACCAGGGCGAGGAAGAGGCACGGTCGTCGCGAGGAACCCGGGGTCGTAGCCGTCCGTCATGCCTCCATCGTCGCCGAAGCCTCCGACAACCGGCCCGGCACAACGGATCCGAATCCGTGCGTGCAGGAAAGCTTGCAAAGGTGTAACATTGCAGGGTTGCAAGTTTTGCGCCGGCGTCGGCGCTCGCGTCGATCGATGAAGTCCGCGGGCAGGATCCGCACCGCTCCATCCCCCGTTCTCCTGGAAGGACCTGTATGGCAACCGCCACCGACACCGTCACGACGGTCGAGGCGCCCATCGCGCACGCGCCGAAGCCGATCATGACCCACAAGCAGATCATGCTGGTGATCTACGGCCTGATGAGCGGCATGTTCCTGTCGTCGCTCGCGCAGACCGTGTTCGGCACCGCGATCCGCACGATCGGTGACGACCTGCACGGTCTCGACCAGCAGGCCTGGGTGACGACCGCGTTCCTCATCACGTCGACCATCGCCGTGCCGATCTACGGCAAGCTCAGCGACATCTTCGGCCGCCGCCCGCTGTTCATCCTCGGCATCGTCATCTTCATCCTGGGCTCCACGCTCTCCGCGTTCTCGACCTCGATGATGATGCTGGCCGCGTTCCGCGCGTTCCAGGGCATCGGCGCCGGTGCCCTCATGGCGCTCCCCCTCGCGATCATGGGCGACATCCTCGCTCCGCGTGAGCGCGCCAAATATCAGGGCTACTTCTTCGCGGTGTTCGGCATCGCGACCGTGATCGGCCCGCTGGTCGGCGGTCTCTTCGCCGGTGCGAAGGAGATCCTCTGGATCGACGGCTGGCGCTGGACCTTCCTCATCAACATCCCGCTGGGCCTGTTCGCCCTGTTCATGGTGATCACGTTCCTGCACCTGCCCAAGGTCGGCAAGCACAAGGGCCCGCGCATCGACTGGTGGGGCGCCGCCGCCGTGATCGTCGCGCTCGTGCCGCTGCTCATCGTCGTCGAGCAGGGCCGCACCTGGGGCTGGGACTCGGTCGCCGCGATCGCCTGCTACGCGATCGGCGGGCTCGGCCTCGTGGCGTTCATCGTGATCGAAGCCCTCATGAAGGAGGACGCGATCATCCCGCTGAAGCTGTTCCGCTCCGGCACGTTCGCGATGGCCACGGTGCTGGGCGTCCTCGTGGGCTTCGCGATGTTCGGCGCCATGATGACGATCCCGCTGTACATGCAGATCGTCGTCGGCATGAACCCGACCGAGTCGGGACTGTCGATGCTGCCGCTGATCCTCGGCCTCATCATCGCGTCGCTGGTCTCGGGACAGATCACCGCACGCACCGGCAGGTACCGCATCTTCCCGGTCCTCGGCACGCTCTTCACCGCCGTCGGCTTCCTCTCCCTCACGCTCATCCGCTACGAGACGCCTCTGTGGCAGATCTTCGCCGGCATGTTCGTGCTCGGTCTCGGTCTCGGCCAGCTCATGCAGCCGCTGACGCTCGCGAGCCAGAACTCGGTCGACCCGCACGAGATGGGCGTCGCCTCGAGCGCTGCCACGTTCTTCCGCCAGATCGGCGGAACGCTGGGCACGGCCGTCATGCTGTCGGTGCTGTTCTCGATGCTGCCGACCAACATCCTGCACGCAACCGAGGACAAGGCCAACCTGACCGCGGCGCTCGACGCCGCGCTGGATCCGGCGACGTCGTCCAAGAGCGAGAACGCGGCGATCATGAAGCAGCAGTGGAGCGGAGTCGCCGGTCCGCTGACCGAGGGCGTTCAGGCGCAGCTCGACAAGGGCGTGGCGGAGGGTGACGCGAAGGCCAAGTCCGCGGCCCGTGACGCCGTCACCACCGCCGTGACCGCGGGCGTGGACCAGGCCGTCGCCGCGGGTCAGCTGCCCGCTGAGGCCGCCCCCGCCGTGATCGCGCAGAAGGTCGCCGAGGCGACGCCTGCCGCCGAGGCCTCCGCGCACCAGCAGGTGCTGAACACGGCCGCGGAAAAGGCGCACGCCTCGGTGCAGGGCGACACGGTCGCGGTCGACTGGGCCGACCACGACCAGCGCACCTACTGGGTCGACCAGCTGGTGCCGACGCTGCAGGACCAGATCAAGAAAAAGGAGAACGACGCCTCCGGATCCGGTTCCTCCGGCACCGCGGTGAACGACACCTCCTTCCTGACGGGGGCGGACGCGGCGCTCAGCAAGCCGTTCAAGATCGGCTTCATCCAGGGGCTCGTGACGCTGTACTGGGTCGGCCTCGGCGTGATCCTGCTCGCGTTCGTGCTGACCTGGTTCTTCAAGGTTCCGCCGCTGCGCGCCCGCTCCGCCCTGCAGGAACGGGCCGACAAGGTCGGCATGACCGAGACCGGAAGCATCAGGACCCACAAGGCCTGAGCAGAGCCTGACGAGAGCCGGGGCGGAGCCCCGCTCCGGCTCTCGAGGAGACAGAGATGACGAGCATCGAAGAACCGGCGGCGGATCCGCACGCCGACAACTGCGGGCGTCGCGAGCGCAAGAAGCAGCAGACGCGCCTGGCGCTGCACGAGGCGGCGCTGCAGCTGGTCGACGAGCAGGGCCTCGACGGCACCACGGTCGAGCAGATCTGCGAGACCGTGGACGTCTCGCCGCGCACCTTCTTCAACTACTTCCCGTCCAAGGCGGCCGCAGCGCTGGATCTGCCGGACTCCGGGATCTCCCCCGAAGGAGCCGCCGCCTTCCGCGCAGCCGAGGGCGAGCTGGTTCCGGCGCTGTGCGAGCTCATCGGCGCCTCGATGGATGACGCGCAGCAGCGCAAGCGCATGAAGGCGCTGGTGCTGCGCCGCCCCGAGCTGATGCCCGCGTTCGCGCAGTGGATGGGAGGCGTGCGCGAGCAGTACTTCGCGCTCGTGCGCGAGCGGGCGACTGACGAGGAGGCGCTGGCCGCGGTCGCGCTGACGATGGCGGCGCTCAGCGTGATCGTGCACGACGGGACCGCCGGAGGCGAGCGTCCGGGAGCGGCGCGGCTGCTGGAGGGCGTGGAGCAGCTGGTGGCCGCTCGCGGCGCTCTCCTGCGCGACCCCGACTGACCCCGCGGTCGCTGAGCTGGTCGAAGCGCCCCGCCGCGCAGGATCCAGCAACCTCATAGCGATTCTGCGTTTGCGCAACCTTTCCTTTCGTGTAATCTTGCAGGGCTGCAACATTCTTGCCGCCAACGTCGGCGCTCGAAGCGACGGGTGTCGACGACGGGCGACGGCGTCCTCGATTCACGTGAAAGGGACTCCATGTCCACCGCCACAGCAACAACAGGGGCGACGCGCGCCGAGCGCTCGCAGAACGCCCCGATCATGACGCACAAGCAGATCCTGCTCGTCATCTACGGCCTCATGGCCGGCATGTTCCTGTCGTCTCTCGATCAGACGATCGTCGGCACCGCGATCCGCACGATCGGCGACGACCTGCACGGTCTCGACCAGCAGGCCTGGGTCACCACGGCGTACCTGATCACGTCGACGATCTCGGTGCCGATCTACGGCAAGCTCAGCGACATCTTCGGTCGCCGGCCGCTGTTCATCTTCGGCATCTCGGTGTTCATCCTCGGCTCCATCCTGGCGACGTTCTCGTCGTCGATGCTGATGCTCGCGGCGTTCCGAGGCGTCCAGGGCATCGGCGCGGGCGCGCTGATGTCGCTGCCGCTCGCGATCATGGCCGACATCCTCGCGCCGCGTGAGCGGGCGAAGTACCAGGGGTACTTCTTCGCCGTCTTCGGCATCTCCTCGCTGATCGGCCCGCTCGTCGGCGGCCTGTTCGCCGGTGCGAACGAGATCCTCTGGATCTCCGGATGGCGCTGGGTGTTCCTCATCAACCTGCCGATCGGCCTGATCGCGCTCGGCATGGTGATCGCGTTCCTGCACCTTCCGAAGGTCGGCAAGCACAAGAACCCCCGGATCGACTGGTGGGGCGCGACGGCCGTGATCGTGGCGCTCGTGCCGCTGCTGCTCGTCGCCGAGCAGGGCCGTGAGTGGGGCTGGGCCTCGTTCGGCGCGATCGCCTGCTACGTGATCGGCGGCCTCGGCGTGATCGCCTTCGTGCTGATCGAGATCGCGATGAAGGACGACGCGATCATCCCGATCCGGCTGTTCCACTCGCGCCCGTTCTCCTGGGCGACCGGGATCGGCGTGCTCGTCGGCTTCGGCATGTTCGGTGCCATGATGACCATCCCGCTGTACATGCAGATCGTCGGCGGACTCACCCCCACCGAGTCCGGATTCGCGATGCTGCCGATGGTGGTCGGACTCATGGGCTCGTCGATGGCGGCCGGGCAGATCACCTCGCGCACCGGAAAGTACGGCATCTTCCCGCGCACCGGCACGCTGATCATGGCCCTCGGCTTCCTGCTGCTGACCTTCGTCTCCTCGAACACTCCGGTGTGGTTCATGATGATCGGCATGTTCGTGGTCGGTCTCGGCCTCGGCCAGCTCATGCAGTCGCTGGTCATGGCGAGCCAGAACGCCGTCGAGGCCAGGGACATGGGTGTCGCGACCAGCGCCGCGACCTTCTTCCGCCAGATCGGCGGAACGCTGGGCACCGCGATCATGCTCTCGATCCTGTTCACGCTGCTGCCGCTGAACATCACGCACAGCATGGCCGACAAGCCGACGCTGACGGCCGCTCTGAACGGAGCTCTGGATCCCGCCGTCGCCGGTAAGGAACAGAACAAGGCGGTCATGAAGCAGCTGTGGACGCCGATCACGGGTCCGCTCGAGCAGAACATCCAGGCGCAACTCGACAAGGGCGCGACGGCGGCGAAGACCGCGGCGGGCCAGGCTGTGACGCAGAAGGTCACTGACGGCGTGAACCAGGCAGTCGCGGCGGGCCAGCTCCCGGCGGCTGCGGCGCAGACCGTGATCGCCCAGAAGGTGGCGGAGGCGACTCCGGCCGCTGAGGCCGCGGCCCTGCAGGCGGTCGCCGACAAGGCGCATGCGGCCGTGCAGGACGGCAAGGTCGTCGTGGACTGGTCGAACAAGGACCAGCGCAGCTACTGGGTCGACCAGCTCGTGCCGAACATCGTCAAGGAGCTGAACAAGGCGTCCTCGAAGACGTCGAGCGGATCCAGCAGCGCGGTGAGCGACACGTCGTTCCTGAACGGGGCCGACCCGGTGCTCACCAAGCCGTTCATGGTCGGCTTCACGAAGGCGATCGACGTCATCTACTGGGTCGGGTTCGGCGTGCTCATGCTCGCCTTCGTGCTGACCTGGTTCTTCAAGGCTCCCCCGCTCCGCACGCGCTCCGCGCTGCAGGAGCAGGCCGATGCCGCCGGTGTCAGCGAGACCGGCACCATCAGGACCCAGCAGGCCTGAGCGGACGGGCCGGAACGGGCGGATTCCCGTTCCGGCCCTCCCGTCGGGAAGGATGAGGAGCATGATCGAGACCGTCGACGGCCGGGGTGCCGCGAGCGAGCGCGTCGGCGAGGGCCGGCGCGAGCGCAAGAAGCAGCAGACCCGGCAGGCGCTGCACGAGGCGGCGCTGCATCTCGTCGAGGAGCAGGGCCTGGACGGCACCACGATCGAGCAGATCTGCGAAGCCGTCGATGTCTCACCGCGCACCTTCTTCAACTACTTCCCCTCCAAGGCCGCCGCGGCGCTGAAGCTGCCGGAGTCGGGCGTCGAGCCCGATGTCGAAGCGCGCTTCCTGAGCGCCCAGGGCGAGCTCGTGCCCGCTCTGTGCGAAGTCGTCGGGTCGTCGATGGACGTGGGCATGGACCGGCATCGGATCAAGCAGCTGCTCATGCGCCGGCCCGAGCTGCTCCCCGCCTTCTCGCAGTGGATGGGATCCGTGCGCGAGCAGCTCATCGAACTCGCGGAGCGCAGGGCGGCCGACCACGACGAGGCCGTGCGTGCGGTGTCGCTCGTGCTCGCCGCGATGAACGTGCTGGTGCATACCCGCGCGACCCCGGACCGGCCGGGCGCCGCTCGCCTGCTGCAGGCCCTGGACGGACTCGTCGACGTGCGCGCCGCACGGATGTCGGATCCGGACTCTAGCCTGGAGGCATGACCTCCTCCGCTCTGGAACGTCTCACCCTCCCCCTGCGCACCGAGCGACTGATCGTGCGGGCGAGCACGCCGGCGGACTCTGCCGCGGTGTGGCGCTATCGCCGCCTCGATGAGGTGTCCCGGTGGCTGACCACCGCGCCCGCCGATACCGAGGAGTTCCGCGCGCACTTCACGGATCCGGAGCGACTCGCGATCACCCTGCTCGTGGAGCTGCCGGGCGCCGGTGTGATCGGCGACATCATGGTGCGCGTCGAGGACGCCTGGTCGCAGTCCGAGGTGCGTGCGCAGGCCGCGGGCGTGCAGGCGGAGCTCGGCTGGGCGATGGATCCCGCGCAGCAGGCCCGCGGCTACGCGACCGAGGCGGTCCGTGCAGTGATGGCCGCGTGCTTCACCGTGCTGGGGCTGCGCCGGGTCAGCGCAGGCTGCTTCGCCGCGAACGAGGCGTCGTGGCGGATGATGGAGCGGCTGGGAATGCGGCGCGAGGAGCACAGCCGCCGTACGGCGCTGCACCGCAGCGGAGAGTGGATGGACGGCATGAACTACGGGATTCTCGCCGAAGAATGGCGCTCTCTGAACGATTGAGAGCGTTTTCCGATCGGCGCGCCCGTGCGTTCTGGACAGGGTGCGCGTCGTCGCCTAATGTGGACCGCGCGTACGTGAAGACGGTCGCTCCCGCCTGACGTCCCCAGCAGAAGGCGGAAGGTCTTCCCCAGAGATCGGCGACCAGTGCGTGCATTGGCCCCCTCGGCGCATCCAGTCCCCAATGGATCCCCCGAGGGGGCCGCTTCGTCCCCGGCATTCCGATGTATTGAGATGATAGCCCCGGGGTACCAGATTTGTCCCCCATTTGGGGGACAAAATCTCTGGACATGGGTTATGCTGATCTCAGACGCACCCTCCGGTCGTCATGGGTCCCCATCGCTCCCCCCGCGGTGGGGACCCGCTCCGTTTTCTGGCGCTGTGACCGGCGATTCCGACGGTGCACGGTCGGATGCGGCGGTCGCGCAGACGTGCAACATTTTCGTCACCTTGTCATCCGGGGTGTTGCGATGCGGGTCGACTCGGATAGCGTTAGCATCGTCGACGCGTTTGCGCCGGCGTAAGCCCAAGCAAGAAGGCAGTACATGACTCAGGGCACGGTTAAGTGGTTCAACTCGGAGAAGGGCTTCGGCTTCATCTCCCCCGACGACGGTGGAGCTGACGTGTTCGCGCACTACTCCGCCATTGCATCCTCCGGCTACCGCTCGCTCGACGAGAACCAGCGCGTCGAGTTCGATGTGGCGCAGGGCCCCAAGGGCCTGCAGGCCGAGAACATCCGTCCGCTCTGAGCGACACGGAATTCTGAGACTCCCCCGGTGCTTCGGCACCGGGGGAGTTCTCTTTGTGCACCCGGGTGATCGCGGGGTGGCTGCTCCGGACGGGCCGGCCGGATCCGGTCAGACCTGCGGGAGCAGGATCCGCAGCAGCTCGTCGGGGGTGGCGACCTCGGCGACGGCACCGGCCGACTCCCCCGGCTCGCCGAAGCCCCAGGTGACGAAGATCACGGGAACGCCGAGCGGAGCCGCGCCCTCGATGTCGTGGAGGCGGTCGCCGATCAGGACAGGGCGGCTGATGTCGACGCCCGCGTCGGCCAGTCGACCGAGCGCGCGGCGCAGGACCGCCTCCTTGCCGTCGTGCAGGCCCGCGGCATCGGGCAGGGCTCCGGCGACCACGACGAAGTCGTCGATGAGCTCGTAGTGCTCGAGGATCGCGAGCACCTGGTTCTCCGGCTTCGAGCTGGCCGTCGCCTGCGGGATGCCTGCGGCCTTCACCGTCTTCAGCGCCTTGGCCACTCCCGGATAGATCCGCACGCTCGCGGCGTAGCCGTCGCGCGCGGCGAGGCGGCGGTACTCGCGGACGGCGCGGTGCGCATCCTCTGCGGACATCCCGGCGAGCTCCTGGAAGGACTCGAACATCGGCGGTCCGATCCAGCGGGACAGGGCGCCTGCGTCGGGCTCGGGCAGCCCGAAAGACGTGAAGACCTCGAGCAGGCGCGGCAGGATGCCGGCGGATGCGTCGGCTATCGTGCCGTCGACGTCCCAGAGGATGCAGGAGTAGGGGAATGCGGCCATGTTCATGCCTTTCGGGGAATACGGGATCAGAACAGCCGCGGGATGCCGGACTCGATGCCCTTCATGTCCTCATAGTCGAGCACGAGGCACCGGATCCCCCGGTCCTCGGCGAGCACGCGCGCCTGGGGCTTGATCTCCTGCGCGGCGAACACACCCTGCACCGGAGCGAGGTGCGGATCCCGGCCGAGCAGCTCGAGATAGCGGGTGAGCTGCTCCACGCCGTCGATGTCGCCACGGCGCTTGATCTCGACGGCGATCGCGGCGCCGTCCGCGTCACGCACCATGAGATCGACAGGGCCGATGGCGGTCGGGTACTCCCGGCGCACCAGGGTGGCTCCCTCGGCGATCCGCTCCACCTGCTCGGCGAGCAGTCGCTGCAGGTCCGCCTCGACACCGTCCTTCTGCAGACCGGGATCGATGCCCAGCTCATGCGCCGAGTCGTGCAGGATCTCGTAGATCTGCACGCGCAGCGCGTCACCGGTCTTCTGGTGGGTGACCCGCCAGACCTCGGTGACGCCGGCCGATGCCTCCTCCTCCCCCGGCTGCTCCGGTTCGAGGCGGCACGGCGGGCTCATCCAGTTCAGCGGCTTGTAGCTGCCGCCGTCGGAGTGCACGAGCAGGCTGCCGTCGCCCTTGTGCACGAGCAGACGCGTGGCGAGGGGCAGATGGGCGTTGAGGCGGCCGGAGTAGTCCACGGCGCAGCGGGCGATGACGAGACGCACCCGAAGAGCCTAGCCCGCTGCGGCTGCGCCTCCGCCGCGTTCAGCCCGCGGAGACCTTCTCCTCCTCGCGGAGCGGCCGGGCCGCGCCCGAGAACAGGCCGGAGAGAGCCGCCAGCACGACCAGGATGTAGAGCGTGTTGAGCAGGCCGATGTGGTTGCTGATGAAGCCGAGCACGGGCGGGCCGCCGAGGAAGGCGATGTAGCCGATCGTCGCGGCAGCGCTCACCCGCGCGGCGGCCTTGGCGGGGTCGTCGGCCGCGGCAGACATGCCCAGCGGGAAGCCGAGCGACGCGCCGACGCCCCACAGCGCCGCTGCCACGAACACCAGCGGGGTGCTCGGCGCCAGGATGAACAGCAGGATGCCGGCGGCGGCGGTGATCGCGAGCACCCGCAGCACCACGACGCGCCCGAAGCGGTCGACGAGCGGGCCGCCGAACAGGCGCACGACGGTCATCGCGACGGAGAACGTGGCCAGGGCCGCGGCGCCGAGCGCAGGACCCGCGTGGTGGTCCTCGGAGACACCGAGGGCCAGCCAGTCGTTGGCGCCGCCCTCCGCGAAGGACATGCCCAGCATCACGATGCCGAGGAAGTAGGTGCGCGGCTCGCGCCAGGCCTCGAGCGCGACGTGCATCCGCTCGCGCCAGTGCGGCTTCTCCTCGGGCTGCGGGTCGAGCGCCGCTTCGCGACTGGGCACGTTCATCCAGCAGGCGAAGGCGAGCACGGCGATGATCACGGCGATGATCAGGGTGTGCGCGGCGACGTTCAGGCCGAGGTTCACCAGGAGCGCTCCCACCCCGGCGCCGATCACCGTGCCGAAGCTGAAGAAGGCGTGGAACACCGGCAGGATCGTCTTGCCCATCTGCTGCTCGATCGCGGTCGCCTCGACGTTCATCATCACGTCCAGCGATCCGTTGCCGAGGCCGAACAGCACCAGGCCCGCCACCACGACCGGCACGGAGCCCAGCACGTTGGTGCCCAGGCCCACCAGGCCGACGCCGATCGCGAAGCTCAGCATCGTGACGAGCATGCCGAGGCGCGCGCCGGTGCGCGCCATGACGGCGGGGCTCGTCGAGATGCCGATGATCGACGAGATGCCCATGCCGAGCAGTAGCAGACCCATCTGGCCGTTGTCGATGTGCAGCGCCGCCTTGATGTCCGGCACGCGCGACGCCCAGGTGGCGATCGACAGACCGCTGGCGAGGAAGATCGCGAAGATCGCGGCGCGCCAGCGCACGAACTGGGAGCGGGTGAGGGCGGTGTCCATCCGGTCAGTGTATCGAATCGATTCGATCTCTGTGTTCCCAACGATGTTATTGTCGAGACATGACCTCGGATCCGGATGCTGCGGCGGTGCGGCGACGCGCCACGATCGCGGATGTGGCGCGTGCCGCGGGGGTGAGCCCGTCCACCGCGTCTGTCGTGTTCAGCGGTAAGGCACCGGTCGCCGACGCCACCCGGGAGCGGGTGCTCGCCGTCGCCGCGGAGCTCGGCTACACCGGCCCCGACCCCCGTGCCGCCTCACTGCGGCGGGGGCGCAGCGGCATCGTCGCCGTGGCGCTCGAAGAGCACCTGCGCACGGCCTTCCTGGATCCGATCAAGACCGCGACCATGGACGGGCTCACCGACGGCCTGGCCGCGCTCGGTGCCGGGGTGCTGCTGCTGCGGGATGACCCCGAGGCCGGGGCCGATGCGCCGACCCTCGCCACGGCGCCCATCGACGCGGCCGTGCTGATCGGCTGCAGCCCGCGCATGCGCGAGACCCTGCAGGCGGTGCGCAACCGCGGCTTGCCCGTGGTGGTGATCGAGGGCGACGCCGGCGACGACGTGCCCCGCATGGAGCTGGACAACGGCGAGGCTGCCGCGCAGATCGCGCACCACCTGCGTGCGCTCGGCCACAGGGATGTCGCCGTGGTCACGCTGCCGTTCGACGGGGACAAGGTGCGCGGCGACGCGACGCCCGAGCGCATCGCGATGATCACGACCCCTGTCACGAGCGCGCGCCTGTCGCCGACCCTCGAGGTGTTCCCGAACGCGCGCGTAGTGTCCGCCGCCAGCAGTCTCATCGACGAGGGCCTCATCGCGGGGCGAACCCTGTTCGCGGATCCGCAGACCCGACCGACCGCCGTCATCGCTCAGAGCGACCTCCTCGCCGCGGGCGTGATCCGCGCTGCGGAAGAGGCGGGTCTGCGCGTGCCCGAGGATGTCAGCGTTGCGGGGTTCGACGGCATCGCCGTGGACGGGCTCGGCGAGCACGTGCTCACCACCGCCGTGCAGCCCGCGGTGGAGAAGGGACGCGCCGCGGGAGACGCCGTCGCGCGTCTGCTGGCGGGGGAGCAGGCCGCGTCCATCCGCTTCACCTGCACGTTCCGCGAGGGCACCACGACCGGGCCCGCGCCCGTTCCGCAGCCGCTTTCATGACGACGACGGCGGTCGATTCCGGATCCGGCACGTAAACTGGCTCCGAACCCGCCCGCCTGTGTCGACCTGCACGCTCACCTGCTGAGTCCGCAGAGACCGACGAGCCAGAGGAGACCGCCATGCTGACGCTCCTCGCCGTGTTCGCCGTCGCCTCTCTGCTGCTGCCGCTGCTGGTCTCATGGATCGGCGCTCGCGCCTTCGCCGTCGCGGCGCTCGTGCCGGCGGCCGCGTTCGTGCACCTGATCGCGCTGACGCCCCAGGTGCTCGCCGGATCCGATGACTCCGCGCTGATCCCGCGGGAGTCGATCGACTGGATCCCGCAGCTGGGACTGTCCCTCTCCTTCCGGCTCGACGAGCTGAGCTGGCTGCTCGCCCTCATCGTCACCGGCGTCGGGGCGCTCGTGCTGCTGTACTGCCGCTGGTACTTCCGCGGCTCGAAGGAGGGCATCGGCCAGTTCGCGGCGGTGCTGCTCGCCTTCGCCGGCGCGATGTACGGCCTGGTGACCACCGACGACCTCGTGCTGCTGGTGATGTTCTGGGAGCTGACGAGCATCCTCTCCTACCTGCTGATCGGGCACTATCACCGCCGCGGTGCGAGCCGACGTGCCGCGCTGCAGGCGCTGCTGGTGACGACGCTGGGCGGGCTCGCGATGTTCATCGGGGTGGTGTTCCTGGCCGTGGAGGCCGGAACCTCGAGCATGTCGCGGATCCTGGAGATCGCGCCCACCGGCCCGGTGGTCGACGCGGCGATCGTGCTGCTGCTCGTCGGCGCGCTCAGCAAGTCCGCGATCTTCCCGTTCCACTTCTGGCTGCCGGGCGCCATGGCGGCTCCCACCCCGGTGAGCGCCTACCTGCACGCCGCAGCCATGGTGAAGGCGGGCATCTACCTCATCGCGCGGTTCGCGCCCGTGTTCGCGCTGTCCGGCCCTTGGCGGCCGATCACGATCACCTTGGGCGTGTTCACGATGCTGCTGGGCGGCGTGCAGGCGCTGCGGGAGACCGACCTCAAGCGCATCCTCGCGTTCGGCACCGTGAGTCAGCTCGGCTTCTTCACCGTGGTGCTCGGCTATGGGACGCCGGACGCGATGCTGGCCGGGCTCGCGCTCGTGATCAGCCACGCCCTGTTCAAATCTGCCCTATTCCTCATCGTGGGCGTCATCGACCGCCAACTGTCCACGCGTGATGCGAACGAGATCAGCGGCGTAGGGCGCCAGGCGCCGCTGCTCGCCATCTCCGGCTTCCTCGCCGTCGGATCCATGATGGGGATCCCCCCGACGATCGGATTCGCCGCGAAGGAGTCGACCCTGGCTGCCTTCTTCGACGAGGCACAGCGCGGATCCCCATGGGGGATCGTCGCGCTCGTGGGCGTGATCCTCGGATCCATTCTCACCGCGGCATACGGAGCGCGGTTCCTCTGGGGGGCGTTCTGGCGGAAGAAGGACGCCACGGGCGCCTATATGCCCGATACGGAATGGCCGTCCCCTCCCTTCGGGTTCCTGGTGTCGCCGGTGCTGCTCGCGTTCGGCACGCTCGTGCTGGGCCCGCTGGCCTCGGCGGTCACCGTGGTGCTCTACGGCTACGCGGACGACGCGAAGGCACCCGGCTACGACGGTTCGCCCCTGGACCCCGGGTACCTGGCGCTCTGGCACGGTCTGGCACCGGCCCTGTTCCTCTCGCTGGGCGCGGTGCTGCTGGGTCTCGCGCTGTTCCCCCTCACGCGTCGCCTGGGTTGGGACCGCCGGCTGCGCCTGCTGCCGTTCACCGCGCAGGACGCGTACCACTTCGTGATGCGGAGCGTGGACCGGCTCTCCCTGGTCACCACGTCGCTCACGCAGCGCGGTTCGCTGCCGGTCTACGTCGGCACGATCTTCGTGGTCGTGATCGCCGCCGAGACCACCGCGCTCATCGCGGGCGGCCCGGCGAATGCGCAGCTGAGCGCGTGGCACACGCCGGTGCAGCTCGTGGTGGCGCCCATCATGATCTTCGCGGGCCTGCTCGCGATCAGGGCGCAGAAGCGCTACACCGGCGTCGTGCTGGTCTCCGTCACGGGCCTCGGCATGGTCGTGCTGTTCGGCACGAGCGGCGCGCCCGATCTGGCGCTCACGCAGATCCTCGTCGAGACGGTGACGCTGGTCACCTTCGCGCTGGTGCTGCGGCGGCTGCCGGCGCGGATGGGGGAGCACAACGCGTCGGTCGGACGGGTGCCGCGCGCGATCCTCGGCATCGCGGCGGGCGTGATGATGGCGCTCGTGGCGATCGTCGCCACCGGATCCCGGGTCGCCGAACCCATCTCCGAGGCGTTCCCGAAGCTCGCCTACGAGCTCGGGCACGGCAAGAACGTGGTGAACGTGGCCCTGGTCGACCTGCGCGGCTGGGACACGATGGGGGAGCTGTCGGTGCTCGTGCTCGCGGCCACCGGCGTCGCCTCGCTCGTGTTCGTCACCCACCGCGCCGACCGGCTCTCCGCCACGAAGGCGCTGCCCGAGGGCCCGCGGCGGGCCCGGCGCGGCCCGCTCGTGGAGACGACCGAGGGCGTGCGCGTGCAGACGGCCGGTGACACGGCGCCGCGCGCGTGGCTCGTCGGCGGCGGCAACGTCAAGCCGGAGAACCGTTCGATCCTGCTCGAGGTGATCGTGCGGATCCTCTTCCACACCATCATCGTGGTCTCGATCTACCTGCTCTTCGCCGGCCACAACGCCCCGGGCGGCGGCTTCGCGGGCGGTCTTGTCGCGGGCATGGCCCTGGTCATGCGCTACATCGCGGGCGGCCGCTGGGAGCTGGGCGCCGCGGCGCCCACCGACGCGGGGCGTCTGCTCGGCGCGGGGCTCATCCTCGCGGTGGGCGCGGCCGTGGTGCCGCTGTTCTTCGGGCTCGCACCGCTCACCAGCGCGGTGTGGGAGGCGGAGATCCCCGTCATCGGCCACATCGAGTTCGTCAGCTCCACGTTCTTCGACATCGGCGTCTACCTCGTCGTGATCGGTCTGGTACTCGATGTGCTGCGCAGCCTCGGGGCCGAGGTCGACCGGCAGACGCTCGAGATGCGCGCGCGGGGGGTGGACATCTGATGGACGTCTCCCTGGTGCTCATCATCGTGATGGCGGTGCTGTTCGGCTGCGGCGTGTACGCGATGCTCGAACGCAGCCTCACCCGCGTGCTGATCGGGTTCCTGCTGCTCGGCAATGCGGTGAACCTGCTGCTGCTGATCGTGATGGGCCGGCCGGGACGCGCGCCGTTCTACGGCATCGCGGACGATATGAGCGACCCGCTGCCGCAGGCGCTCACCCTCACCGCGATCGTGATCACATTCGCGGTCTCCGCCTTCCTGCTCGCGCTCATCTACCGCTCGTGGCAGCTGGGCAAGGCCGACACGGTCGAGGACGACGAGGCCGACCTCGCCCTGCGCGAGCGCACCGAGATCGAGGAAGACCTCATGGACGACGAGGTCGATCTCGAGGACGAGGACGCCACGACCGACTTCGTGGGCGTCGTGACGTCGCCGATCCGTGTGCTGCACGCGAAGGATCTGGACGGGCTCGTCGATGACGCACCGGTGGACCGGCCGGATCCGCACCCGTTCTCCCGGGCGGATCGCTCGGCCCCTGAGGCGGAGACGAGCACACCCGAGACAGACGACGACCGCAAACCGGGGGAGGAGCCGCGATGAACGCCCTCGTCCCGCTGCTCGTCGCCCTGCCGCTGCTGGGCGCCGCGATCACGCTCGTGTTCGGCCGCAACACCCGCGTGCAGGTCATCGTCACCGTCGTCACGCTCGCCGCGGTCTCGGTGATCGCCGCGACCCTGCTCGTCGTGGTGGACCAGACCAAGCCGATCGCGGTGATGGTGGGCGGCTGGCCCGCCCCGTTCGGCATCGTGCTCTACGTCGACCGGCTCGCGGCGCTGCTCGTGCTCGTGTCGAGCATCGTGCTGGTCGCGGTGCTGCTCTTCTCAGTGGGCCAGGGTGCCGCGGATGGGGCCGAGGAGACCCCGATCTCGATCTTCAACCCGTCCTACCTGATCCTCGCGGCGGGCATCTTCAACGCCTTCATCGCGGGCGACCTGTTCAACCTCTACGTCGGATTCGAGATCCTGCTGGTCGCCTCCTACGTGCTGATAACTCTGGGCAGCACCGAGTCCCGGATCCGCACAGGCGCGGTCTACATCGTCGTGTCGCTGGTCTCCTCGGTGCTGTTCCTCGTCGCGATCGCGCTCATCTACGCGGCGCTCGGCACCGTGAACATGGCGCAGATCGCGGAGCGGATCGGGGAGATCCCGCCGAGCACGCAGCTCGTGCTGCACCTCATGCTCGTGGTCGCCTTCGGCATCAAGGCGGCCGTGTTCCCGATGTCGTTCTGGCTGCCGGACTCGTATCCGACCGCGCCCGCGCCGGTCACGGCGGTGTTCGCCGGACTGCTGACCAAGGTCGGCGTGTACGCGCTGATCCGCACCGAGACGCAGCTGTTCAACGTGTCGAGCATCAACACGCTGCTCATGATCGTGGCGCTCGCGACGATGCTGATCGGAATACTCGGCGCCGTCGCACAGGCGGAGCTGAAGAGGATCCTGTCGTTCACGCTGGTCAGCCACGTCGGCTACATGGTGTTCGGCCTGGCGATCGCGACGCCGGCTGCCATCGGCGCCACGGTGTACTACATCGTGCACCACATCATCGTGCAGACCACGCTGTTCCTCGCGGTGGGACTCGTCGAGCGACGCGCGGGCAGCACCTCGATCCTGAAGGTGCGAGGACTCATGAAGGCGGCGCCGCTCATCGCCGTGCTGTACTTCGTGCCGGCGATCAACCTCGGCGGCCTGCCGCCGTTCTCGGGGTTCATCGGCAAGTTCGCGCTGTTCCAGGCGGCGGCACAGGTCGCGACGCCGTTGATCTGGGTGCTCATCGTGGGCGGCGTGCTCACCTCGTTGCTCACGCTCTACGCCCTCATGCGCGCGTGGAACCTCGCGTTCTGGCGCAGCAAGGATGAGACGCCGGAGGAGATGGAGAACGAGCGCATCGCCCATCTCGGCAGCGCGCCGGCCGCCGACGAGCAGCAGGAGCGGCGCCGGATCCCCACGATCATGACCTTCGCGACAGGCGGCATGGTCGCGGTCACCCTCGCGCTGACCGTGTTCGCGGGCCCGATCTACGGACTCTGCGAGCGGATCGGCGCGAACCTGCTGCAGCCTGTGCACCTCGACATGCTCGATGGGGACGAGGTCTCCTCATGAACCCGGGGACGAAGCGGGGACTCTGGCGCGAGATCGGCCTGCAGCTGCCGTTCCTGCTCTGGCTGATCGTGCTGTGGATGCTGCTGTGGGGCCAGTTCACGGTGCCGTCGGCCGTGACCGGCATCGCGGTGGCGCTGTTCGTGACGCGCGTGTTCCGGCTGCCCACGATCGAGCTCTCCGGGCGGATCAACCTGTGGTGGGCGGCGTTGCTGGTGGTGCAGTTCCTCGCCGCGGTCGTGCACGGCTCGCTCAGCGTCGCCGCGCAGGTGCTGAACCCGAGGCGCGCGCCGCGGTCCGCGATCATCGCGGTGCCGCTGCGCTACGCCGACGACCTCGTGATGACCCACGTGGCGGTGACGTCGTCGCTCATCCCGGGGTCGCTCGTGGTCGAGGCCGACCGCGACACCCGCACCCTGTATCTGCACGTGATCGGCGTGCGCTCGCTCGAGGACGTGGAGCACCAGCGCGCGGGCGTGCTGCGCTGGGAGCGCCGCATCGTGCGCGCCCTCGGCACTCCGGCGCAGGCCGCGCGGTTGCGCGCCGACGAGCGTGCCGAGGGGGAGCGTCTCGCCGGGGCGATCGCCGGGAGCTCCCCGACGTCGCGCCGGCCGAAGGGATCCGGTCCGTCCCGGGGATCCGGCTCGTCCCAGGGATCCGAGGAGGGTCGCCGATGAATCCGCTGCTGCTCGTCATCATGATCGTGTTCGCGGTCGCCGCCGTGCTCGCCGTGATCCGCATCGTGATCGGACCCTCGATCCTCGACCGCGCCGTCGCCGCGGACGTGCTGCTCACCGAGGTGATGTGCGTGCTCGGTGCCGACATGGCGATCAACCACCACACCCGCACGCTGCCGGTGCTGATCGTCGTCGCCGCGGTCGGCGTGTTCGGCTCCATCTCGGTCGCCCGCTATGTCGCGCGGAGGGACAACACGCCATCATGAACGCCGTCACCATGAACCAGGCCTTCGCGCACCGGACCCGCAGCAACGGGGGAGCGCGATGAACGTGTTCGAACTGCGGATCCCCGATGTCGTCGTGGACACGGCGGTGTGGATCCTCGTCCTGATCGGGGCGCTCCTGTGCCTGACCGCCGCGATCGGGCTGCTGCGCCTGCGGGACGTGCCGAGCCGGCTGCACGCGGCCACCAAGCCGCAGGTGCTCGGTCTGCTGCTGATCTGCCTGGCGATCGCGCTCTCGCAGCGCTCCGTGATCGGGGTCGTGCTGGGGCTGCTGCTGGTGGCGCCGGTCGTGCTGATGCAGTTCGCGACCGCGCCCCTGTCGGCGCACATGGTCGGCCGCCAGGCCTACCGCAACGGCACGATCGACGAGCGCTCCCTCGTGGTCGACGAGCTCGCCGATTCGAAGCGCACCCCGCCCGGCGCGGGCTGAGGTCCCGGGCACCGGGCCGCGGAGCGCCGCCGAGGGCGGCTGAGGCCCAGCGCGGGGCGCCCGCCCGCGGGCCGCCTACCCGCGGGCTGCGTACCCGCGGGCTGCGGAGGGCAGTCGCTCCTACACAGAAGCGGATTCAGGCTGAATTCGGCGGGCATCGGCCCGACGGACGGCGACGGGGGTGGGACGACCGGCTCCGAGTCTGGGTCACGACGCCGGCTGGTTCCGTATTCAGGATGAACCCGGTCTTTCACCGGACAAGACGCCGCGAATCCACTGATCCCGCGGATCGCTCCTGAATAGGGGATGGAGTGCCGGCGTCGCAGCACGTGAGCCTTCGTCCTGCACAGGCTGCGGCGCTGGCGCGTTCTACACGGGTTCCGGATTCATGCCCCGCCGCGCTTCGAAACCCCGAGAGAGTCGCGACCATGCATCACGACAATCCTCGTTCGCCGGCACCCCTCCCGAGGAGAGCGGTCTTCCTCACCGCAGAACTGCGTGCCGCGGGACTCACCTCCCGGACGATTCGCGCGGCGGTCGATGGAGGGAGCTTGATCAGAGTCCGTCGCGGGCGCTACGCCCGAGGCGATGCTCCGCCTGCGATCATTGCGGCGGCCAGAACGGGGGGTCGTCTGGACTGCGTGTCGATGCTGCGACTTCTCGGCGTGTTCGTACTCGACGAGTCTCGGCCGCACGTCCGAGTCAACGCCCACGCCGGTCGATTCGACAAGCGAGGTCTCGTGATCCACTGGCGAGTGCCGGAGGATGACATCTCTGGGCAAGACATGGTCAGCATCCGGGATGCAGCCGCGCAGGCTGTGCTGTGCCAGGAGGCCCGTGCGGCCGTCGCCACTCTGGACAGCCTGCTCCATCTGAAGCTGCTGTCGGAGGACGATTTGGATGCGATGTTCCGCGCACTTCCCGCGCGGACTCAGGTGCTGCGCCGTCTGGTCGACGGCAGGGCAGAGTCGGGCGGCGAGACGCTGCTACGCCTGATTCTGCGCACCCTTCCGGTGGATGTGCGGACGCAGGTCACGATCACGCGGGTCGGTCGTGTCGATTTCCTCGTCGACGGCTGGCTCATCATCGAGTGCGATGGCCGCGAGTTCCATCAGGGCTGGGACAAGCAACAGGAAGACAGACGCCGTGATGTCGAGGCGGCGGCCCAGGGCTATGTGACGGTCCGATTCATCGCGGCTGACGTCTTCGGCGACTCCTCCTCGGTTCGCACCCAGATCGCGCGGGTTCTCGACGCGCTGACTCCGCGATTCCGTCGCGCTCGTGTTCGCAATTCAGGATGAACGCCGGTTCTTGGCGAAATGTGGTGGCGTTTCCGCGGATCTGGCAATTCTGACCTGAATTGCGAACGCGAATCCCATGACCCCGCAGCCAGCCTCGCGGCAGCACAGCCCACCGGGATCCGCTTCACCTGCTGTTTCCCCGCCCGCGGTACCCTGGGCGCGCACGCGCCCTGTGTGCAGCCGCTCGAACGGAAACCGATGCAAGACATCCTCGACCGCGCCGCGCTCGCGGCGCTGCCGCGCACGCTGATCGACATCCTCGTCGACACCGCCCGCCGATACCCGGACGCGTCCGCGATCGAGGATGCGGACGGTGCGCTCAGCTACGCCGAGCTGCTCGCCCAGGTCTGGCGGACGGCGGCCCGGCTGCACGAGCACGGCGTGATGCGCGGCGACAGGGTCGGCATCAGGATGCCCTCGGGCGGACGCGAACTGTACCTCGCGATCCTCGGCACCATGGCGGCCGGCGCGGCGTACGTGCCGGTCGACGCGGACGATCCGCAGGAGCGGGCCGATCTCGTGTTCGGCGAGGCGAAGGTGCGCGGCGTGATCGGGGCGGGCGGGGTGTTCGCGTCGACGTCGGATCCGTCTGGCGCTGCCGAACAGCGGGTTTCCGCGGATCTGCACGGCGGTTCGACGCAGACAGACGGATCCCGACCGGGCGACGCATCCGGATCCGGCCTGTTCGCCGGTGAGGATCCGCACCCGAACTCGGTCGCGATCACGACCGTGCCGCACCCGCTGCCCCTCGACGACGCCTGGATCATCTTCACCTCCGGCTCGACCGGCGTGCCCAAGGGCGTCGCCGTGACCCACCGCTCCGCCGCCGCGTTCGTCGACGCCGAGGCGAACCTGTTCCTGCAGGATGCGCCCCTCGGCCCGGGTGACCGCGTGCTCGCGGGGCTCTCCGTCGCCTTCGATGCCTCGTGCGAGGAGATGTGGCTGGCCTGGCGCTACGGGGCCTGCCTGGTGCCGGCGCCGCGGGCACTGGTGCGCTCCGGCGAGGACCTCGGACCCTGGCTGCTCGGGCACGGCATCACCGCGGTGTCGACCGTGCCGACGCTCGCGGCGCTCTGGCCGCAGGACGCGATCGAGAACCTGCGCCTGCTCATCTTCGGCGGCGAGGCGCTGCCGCCCGAGCTGGCCGCGCGGCTCGTGGGGGAGGACCGCGAGGTCTGGAACACGTACGGACCCACCGAGGCCACGGTCGTCGCCTGCGCGGCCGAGATGGACGGCGAGGCGCTGCGCGCCGGGGAGCCGGTGCGGATCGGTCTGCCGCTGGACGGCTGGGAGCTCGCGGTCGTCGACGGCGAGGGCGACCGGGTCGGCGAGGGCGAGGTCGGCGAGCTCGTGATCGGCGGCGTCGGACTCGCGCGGTACCTGGATCCGGCGAAGGACGCGGAGAAGTACGCGCCGATGCCGTCTCTGGGCTGGGAGCGCGCCTACCGCTCCGGGGACCTCGTGCGGTACGAAGAGGCGGGCCTGGTGTTCCAGGGCCGCGCCGACGACCAGGTCAAGATCGGCGGCCGGCGCATCGAGCTCGGCGAGGTCGAAGCCGCGCTGCAGAACCTCACCGCGGTGACGGCGGCGACCGTCGTCGTGCAGCGCAGCGAGGGCGGCATCCCCCTGCTCGTCGGCTATGTGGTGCCGACGGAGGGCTTCGACCGGCAGACCGCGCGCGCCGAGCTCGCCGAGACGCTCCCGGCGCCGCTCATCCCACTGCTCGCCATCATGGACGACCTGCCCGTGCGCACCTCGGGCAAGGTCGACAAGGCGGCGCTGCCGTGGCCGCTGACGGATCCGGACGCCGACGACTCCACGCTCACCGGCACGGCGGCCTGGCTGGCGGAGCAGTGGTTCGCCGTGCTCGGCACCCGGCCGCTCGACGAGGACGCCGACTTCTTCCACCTCGGCGGCGGATCCCTCGCGGCCGCGCAGCTGGTGAGCCGCATCAGGGCCCGCGCGCCCGAGTTCACGATGGCCGACGTCTACGACCTGCCGCGGCTGCGGCGCATGGCCGACGCCGTCGAGGCCGAGGCGGGCGACGAGGACGAGGAGCCGGGAGAGTTCCACGAGTCCCGGCCCACGCCGCGTCGCATGCAGTGGATCCAGTCGATCCTGGGCGTGCCGCTGTTCGTGCTCGGCGGCATCCGGTGGGTGCTGTGGCTGCTGACCGGCAGCGCGATCCTGCATCTGGTGCCCGGGTTCGACTGGCTGCCGACGGCGCCGCTGTGGCTGCTGATCGTCGGCCTCGTGGTGTTCGCGTCGCCGTTCGGCCGCATGGCGATCGCCGCGGTCGCCGCGAGGATGCTGCTCGCCGGCGTGCGGGCCGGCGACTATCCGCGCGGCGGCGGGGTGCACCTGCGGCTTTGGCTGGCGGAGCAGGTCAGCCACCAGATCGACCCGGTCGGCTTCGCGGGGGCTCCGTGGGTGAGCTACTACGCCCGGGCGCTCGGCGCGAAGATCGGCCCCGACGTCGACCTGCACACGCTGCCGCCCGTGACGGGCATGCTCGACATCGGCCGGGGTGCCGCGATCGAGCCCGAGGTCGATCTTTCCGGCTACTGGATCGACGGCGACACCGTGCGCATCGGCGGAATACGGATCGGCGCGGGCGCGGTCGTGGGCGCGCGCAGCACGCTCGCTCCCGGCACGCGCATCGGCCGCGCCGCCGAGGTCGCTCCCGGATCCGCCGTCTTCGGCCGTGTGCGCGCCGGGCAACGCTGGGCCGGCTCGCCCGCTGTGCGCATCGGTGGCAAGTCCGCCCCGCTCGCGCCCGAGCGTCCGCCGGCGCCGCGACGCTGGCTCTGGGCATATGCCGCATCGAGCATGGGTCTCGGACTGCTGCCCGTGCTGTCCTTCGCGCTCGGTGCGCTCGTGCTCGTCCAGGGCGCACGCGGGGCCGACTCGCTCGCCGCGGCGATCCCGGGACTCGCCATCTGGCTCGTGCCGTCCGTGCTCATCACCGGGCTCGTGTTCGGCGGTCTCGTCGTGGCGGCCACCCGGCTGTTGGCGATCGGGATGCACGAGGGGATCCACCCGGTGCGCGGCCGGGTCGCGTGGCAGGCGTGGACCACGGAACGCCTGCTCGACTCCGCCCGCACCCTGCTGTTTCCCCTCTACGCGAGTCTGTTCACGCCCGCGTGGCTGCGCCTGCTCGGCACGAAGGTCGGATCCGAGGTGGAGATCTCCACGGTGCTGCTGATCCCCTCGATGACGACGATCGACGACGGCGCCTTCCTCGCCGACGACACCATGGTCGCGTCCTACGAGCTCGGCGGCGGGTGGATGCGCCTGGCTGCGGCGCGCATCGGCAAGCGCGCGTTCCTCGGCAACTCCGGCATGGCGGGCGCCGGCCACAAGGTGCCCAAGGACGGTCTCGTCGCCGTCCTCTCGGCCGCGCCGGACAAGGCCAAGGCGGGATCCTCGTGGCTCGGATCGCCACCGGTGCGCCTGCGCCGGGTGGTGAACGAGTCGGATCTGGAGCGCACCTACCGCCCCCGCGCGGCGCTGCGGGTCGCCCGCGGCCTCTGGGAGCTGTGCCGCATCGTCCCGGTCATCCTCACCTGCGCGCTGGGCCTGGCGGTGCTGCTGACGCTCGCCGCACTGGCCCTGAGCATCGGCCTGGTGTGGACCGTGGTGCTCTCGGGCCTCGTCCTGCTGGCCGCGGGCGCGGTCGCCGCCGGGTTCGCGACGGCGGCGAAGTGGGCGTTCGTCGGGCCGATCCGCCCGGGGGAGCACCCGCTGTGGTCGAGCTTCGTGTGGCGCACTGAGGTCGCCGACACGTTCACCGAGATGATGGCCGCGCCATGGTTCGCCAACGCGGCGGCGGGCACGCCCGCGCTCGCCGTGTGGCTGCGCTCGCTGGGCGCGACGATCGGCAAGGGCGTCTGGACGGACAGCTACTGGCTGCCCGAGCCCGACCTCGTGACGCTCGGCGACGGCGCCACGGTCAACCGCGGTTGCGTGGTGCAGACGCATCTCTTCCACGACCGGGTGATGAGCATCGACACGGTCACGCTCGAGGCGGGGGCGACCCTCGGCCCGCACAGCGTGATCCTGCCCGCTGCGACCATCGGATCCGACGCCACGGTGGGCCCCGCATCCCTCGTGATGCGCGGGGAGAGCGTGCCGGTGGGCAGCCGCTGGAGCGGCAATCCCATCGGGCCGTGGCGCGCGGTCAAGGTGCGCAGCTACCAGGATCCGGCGGCTTCGACCCCCGCATCGGACCGGCAGTCTCAGGTCCTCGAGATGCCCGACGGGCCCGAGGGCCCCGCCGCGTGAGCGCGCACGCCCCGCGATCTGTGAGCATGGAACAGTGAGCCCCGACGACTACACCCCGCATTCCGGCGATCGCCGCTATCGCGTCGAGCACTACGACCTGAGCGTCGACTACCGGCTCGGCACGAACCGGCTGGACGGTGTCGCCGTCGTGCGCGGGCGGGTCGTCGAGGCGACCAAGGCCGTCTCCCTGGACCTCGTGGGGCTGCGTGCGACCAAGGTGCGCGGCGACGTCGGCGGGCGCATCGGCTTCACGCAGACCGACCGCAAGCTCAAGGTCGCCTTCGGCCGCGAGCTCGCCGCGGGGGATCCGTTCGAGCTCACGATCTCGTACGGCGGCGCCCCGCGCCCGCGGCGCACGCGCTGGGGCACGCTCGGCTGGGAGGAGCTGGAGGACGGCGCGCTCGTCGCCTCGCAGCCCATCGGCGCGCCGTCGTGGTTCCCCTGCAACGATCACCCCGGCGACAAGGCGACGTACCGGATCTCGATCACCACGGACCCCGGATACGCGGTCGCCGCCGCGGAGCCGGTGTCGACGACGACCAAGGGCGGCCGCGCGACGTGGGTCTTCGAGCGCTCCACGCCGACGCCCAGTTACCTCGCGACCGTCCAGATCGGGAAATATGTCTCTCGAGGCATGGATCTCGCCGGTGTCGTGGGGCAGGTGCTGCATCCGGCGGGACTCGCCGCGCGGGTGGACGCGGACCTGGCGCCGCTGCCGCAGATGATGGCCGTGTTCGCCGAGGCGTTCGGGCCCTATCCGCTGCCGTCCTACCGGCTCGTCGTGACGGCCGACGACCTGGAGATCCCCCTCGAAGCGCAGGGCATGGGGGTGTTCGGTGCGAACCACATCGACGGCCGGGGGAGCCTCGAACGCCTCATCGCGCACGAGCTCGCGCATCAGTGGTTCGGCAACAGCGTGGGCGTCGCGCGCTGGCGGGACATCTGGCTGAACGAGGGCTTCGCCTGCTACGCCGAGTGGATCTGGTCCGAGCGCAGCGGCGGTCACAGCGCGCACGCGAAGGCGCTCGGGCACTGGGCCGCCCTCGCCGCCGAGCCGCAGGATCTCGTGTTGTCCGACCCGGGCCCGGAGCTCATGTTCGACGATCGGGTCTACAAGCGCGGGGCCCTGGCGCTGCACGCCTTGCGGATGACGGTCGGAGACGATGCGTTCTTCCGGATCCTGCGTTCGTGGACCGAGCGCAACGCGGGCGCGACGGCGACGACCGAGGACTTCCGCCTGCTGGCCGCGTCCGTCGCCGGACGCCGGCTTGAGGCGTTCTTCGACGCGTGGCTCGACCAGCCGGCGCTGCCGCCGCTGCCGGAGGCGGCCCCCGGCACCGGCGGAGTGGAGCCCGCCCCCGTGACCCAGGCCCTGAACGTCGTCCCGCGCGCCGTGGAGCAGCGTCGGTGACCGAGGAGACGCGGCAGCCCGGTGCGGTCGCGCGCGCCGACCGCAGAGCAGCTCTCGCGGAGGTCAGCACGCAGCTGGCTCCCACGCTCGGCCCCGAGGCGGCGAGGCGCGTCCGAGCCTTCGAGAACGGCGCGCTCTACGTCGACTCGACCATGTCGGGGGCCCTGCTGGCCTGGTTGATCGATGCCGTCCTGCTGTACGCCGTCGCGGTCACCGTGGCGATCCTCTACGGCACAGGATCCTTCGACCCCGATCGGGCGGTCGGAGCGGTCGTCATCGGGATCTCCCTGATCGTCGTGCTGCCCTTCGTCTACGCCTGGGCCTTTCGCAACGGCCGCGCCCTGGGCGGGGTGCTCACCGGCACGCAGGTGGTGCGGATGAAAGACGGAACCCCGATCGGGTTCGCGAAGGCCGGGTGGGCGATGCTGATCCGCACGGTGTTCCTGCCCTTCCTGTTCTGGGCCGCCATCGACGGCGTCGGCCAGGTCAGGGTGAGCATCGATCGGACCTCGACGGCGCGGCTCCACGACAGCGGAATCACCCGTCTGCCCTGAGGCTCGTCTTTCGTGCCCGCCCCTCGGGCTCGCGGCCGGCTCAGGAATCGGATCCGGTCGCTCGCCCGATTCTGAGCAGCGACCGATCGAACACCGTGACGAGCAGGAACACCACGGCGATCCCGACCACGACCCAGCCCAGGACGTGCAGGCCGGCCGTCGTCGCCCGCGCACCGTAGACGTTGCCGTAGATCACGGCCGACACGATCGCGCCGAGGTAGAAGAACGTGCGCAGCAGACCGGCCGAGGAGGCGATGCGTGCGGGCTCGGCCTGGTAGTACAGCGAGTTCTGGATCGCGAGATTGTTGAGACCCTGCGGGATGCCGAGCACCAGCATCGCGAGGACGAGGAACCAGACCGGCGACGACCCGGTCATGAACAGCACGAGGATCCCGGCGACGAGTTGCGCGGCGGATCCGACCAGCAGCTTGCCGACGACCTCGGGCCGGCGTCCGAATGCGAGTGCGACCGCGATGCCCGCCGCGAACACCGGGAGCAGCACCAGCCCCGCGACGGTCGGGCTGAGGCCGCGGCCGTCTTCGAGCCACTGGGTGAAGCCGTAGACGAACGTGTACGAGATGGTCGCGGTCAGCAGCGATCGCACGTAGCTGAGCAGCAGCGGCCTGTTGCCGGAGAGAACGCGCACGTCGACGAAGGGATCCGGGACTCGGCGCTCCCACCACACGAAGACGGTTCCGGCCGCGAGTGCCACGACGAGCAGCCAGATCAGGGCCGGCGCGATGTTCTGCAGGAAGACGAGCAGGGCGAGCATCGTGATGGCGAAGAGGACGATCCCGATGCCGTCGATCCGTGGTCGGTCCAGCACGGCGGGCTCGAGCCCCGTCCGCCGGGGGAGGAAGAGCGCGCCCAGCAGCAGTGTGGCGAGTCCGAGCGGCACGTTGACGGCGAACGTGGCGCGCCAGCCCCAGGCGCCGACGAGCACGCCGCCGAGCGCGGGCGCGACCACGGCGATGGTCTGGGTCGTGACACTGAGCAGGGTGAGGATCCCGGCCGGCGAGGCGAGGCCGGTGCGCTCGCCCTCCGCGCGGATCATGTGCATCGCCGCGGGGTAGCCCGCGCAGGTGCCGAGGCCGAGGATGACGCGTGCCGCCACGAGCCACCAGATGCTGTCGCGGTTCTCCGGCGCGAGCATGCCGATCGTGCCGGCGGCGGTCACGAGCACCGCGCCGAGCAGGAAGAGGGAGCGCACGCCGAAGATGTCGACGAGGCGACCGGCCAGGGGCTGCCCGATCGCGGTGGCGAGGTAGAGGCTCGACACGAGCCACACGGTCTCGCGAGCCGGAGCGCCCAGCGCGAGGCCGATCGGGGTGAGCGCCACCGCGATGATCGCGGTGTTGATCGGGTTGAGGATCGCTCCCACCATCATCGGCGCGAGCAGTCGCCGATCGAACCGTCCCTCGGGAGCAGGACCCCCGATAGGTGCGGGGAAGCGCATCAGGGCAGCATCCGCTCGAGCACGGCCATGGCGGTGGAGACCGCGCGGAGGTCGGCGGGGTCGAGGTCGGTGAGGGCGTGCTCCAGCCAGGCGGCCGCGGCATCCTTCTGGCCCTCGATCCGCGCCCAGCCTGCGTCCGTGAGATCGATGATCTGCCGCCTTCCGTCGCTCGGGTCCTGGCTGCGGGTCACGAACCCCGCACTCTCCAGGGTCTCGACCGTCGCCGCCATCGACTGGGGCCGCACCCGTTCGGCGGCGGCCAGCGCGCTGACGGTCGAGACACCGCCCTTGCCCAGCCGAGCGAGCGCCGAGGCCTGCGACGGGGTCAGCGAGTCGTCGGCGCCCGCCTCGCGGAAGCGCCGCAACAGGCGGGCCACCACGGTTCGCAGATCGAGGGCGGTCTGCGCGGGACTCGGGATGGGGATGACGGTCTCGGACCCAGGCTCGGACATATCAACAGCCTAAACTGAACAGGTAAAACTGTCTATCTTGTGCAAGGATGCCGTCATGACCACCGCACTCCTGCTCATGGACTTCCAGAACGGCATCGCCGGGCGCTACGCCGCGGGCGGTTCCGACGTGATCGAGAACGCTGGGCGCGCGCTCGCCGCGGCTCGGACCGCCGGGATCCCCGCCGTGTTCGTCCGTGTCGCTCTCCGCGAAGGATTCCCCGAGGCCGTCGCCCGGAACAAGTCCTTCGGCGCGATCAAGGACTCGACGACGTCTTCGCATCTGATCGAATCTGCGGAGGCCACGCAGATCGTCGCCGAGCTCGCGCCACTGCCGGAAGAGCCCGTGGTCGTCAAGCGCCGGATCGGCGCCTTCGCTTCCGACCTCGATGTGGTGCTGCGTGGGCTCGGCGCCGACGAACTGGTGCTCGCCGGCGTCTCCACGAGCGGGGCCGTGCTGAGCACGCTGCGCGACGCCGCGGATCGCGACTTCGGGGTCACCGTGCTCGCCGACGCCTGCGCGGATCAGGACCCGGAGGTGCACCGCGTGCTGCTCGAGAAGGTGTTCCCGCGCCAAGCCGACGTGGTCACGGTCGACGAGTGGGCCTCGGGCCTGGATCCGGATGCCGCAGCGCGAGCGTGACGATCAGGCCGGGGGCGGTGGCGACAGGCAGGATCCGGAATTCGCCGCCGTCCGGGACGGTCGCGCGGCCGTCCGGGGAGAGACGCACCTGATCGGGCGAGAGCAGCAGCCCGCGCCCATCGGCTTTGAGCGCCGCCTCGATCGCGGTCCAGCCGCGAAGATCCGGCGGACTCGTCAGGGGGAACAGTGCGGCGAGGTCGGGCGCGGCGCGCTCCTGCTCGGCGTCGATGCCGAGGGCGGCGACGTCTCGATCCGAACCGACGGCGACGACCGCCCACGGACCCGCGTAGGCGACGCTCGCCAGCACCGGCGCGTGCGGCAGCATCGGTCGCCCGTGCGGCCCACCGCAGCCCGGGCAGCGCTGCTCGATCCGCAGGTCTGCCCCCGGGACGAGTTCGGCGGTCAGCTCCCGGATGAGCGCGCGCCCGGCCGCACGCCGGTCGTCAAGGGTGGAGCGCGTCCATGCGACGCGCACCCTCTCGACCGTCGCTCGCTGCACGTCACCAGCGTAGGGCGCAGCGCGCCCTGAGCCGGCGGCCATGGACGCCTCGGGGCACACCCGCTCGATAAGTTGAAGAAAACAACTTAAGGCTTGCGCGAGAGCGGCGGGCTCGCTATCGTCGGCTGTCGAAGCGCTTCACCAGCGCAATCCGTACCGACCGAAGAAGACCGGAGACGACGATGGCGAAGATCCACGAGGTGGCCGAGGCCGCCGGTGTGTCGATCAGCACCGTCTCGTATGCGCTGAGCGGCAAGCGGTCGATCTCACCGGCCACGCGGGACCGAGTGGAGCGTGCGGCCGCCCGGCTCGGCTACGAGCCGAACGCCGGGGCGCGGATGCTCGCGGGGCGCCGCACGCACATCTTCGCGCTCACCGAGCCGTTCCGGGCCGACACGCACGCGCCGACCCACATGAGCTTCGTGCTCGCGACCTCGATCGCTGCGCGCCGGTACGACTACGACATCCTGCTGCTGACGGACGCCGAGGCCTCGGCGGGGATGCGCAGGGTCTCCGCCAGTGGCCTCGTGGACGGGATCATCGTCCTCGACGTCGCCCCGCGGGACGACCGGGTCGCGCTCTCGCGTGCGATCGACGTGCCGACGGTCTTCATCGGCGTGCCCGACGACGTCGAGGGGCTCGTCTGCGTGGACCTCGACTTCGAGGCGGCCGCCGCGCTCGCCGTCGACCGCCTCGCCGACGCGGGCCATCGCCGTATCGGCTTCCTCGGCCACCCGGAGAGCGCGTATGCGCTCTCGAACTTCCCTCCGCGGGTGCGACGCGGCATCGAGCAGGCGGCGCGGCATCGCGCGGTCGTCCTCTCGACGGCCTTCCCCGGGGAGGGCGATGGGCGCCGCCGCGACATCGGCGACGCCGTGCGGCGCATGATCGGCGAAGGAGTCACCGCCCTGGCGCTGCACTGCGACGACGCGGCGCACTCGGCCGTCCTGGAGGAGCTCGCCGCCGCCGGGCTCTCGGTGCCGGGGGAGATGTCGGTCGTGTCGGTCGGCTCGTCGTTCGACACCTCCTCGTTCGCGACTCCGCTGGACCGCATCCCGCTCGAGCCCGATATCTCGTGCGAGCTCGCCGTGGAACTCGCATCCCGCCTGGCCGGTGGAGAGCACGTCGAACCGGGCGTGCGCCTCACCGCGCCGCGGTATCAACCGTTCGGCTCGGTGAGCGCTCCCCGCTGAGGCCCGGCCTCGCCCCTCGTTCACCCGAGCACCCGTCCACTCGATCACCCGTTCCGCACGTCCATCCCTTTTCCACCAATGTCGAAACGCTTCGACAATCTCATGGAGGTAGCAATGAAGCACACCAGGATCCTCGCGGCCGTCGTCGCGACGGCGGCCGTCGCCGCGGCTCTCACCGGCTGCAGTGGCGGCGCGAGCGGCAGCGGCGGCGACACGAACGGCGCGGGCAAGACCCTGCGCCTGTGGCACTACGAGGGCGCGGACAGCGCCATGGGCAAGGCGTGGGCCGAGGCGATCAAGGTCTTCGAGAAGGAGACCGGGGCCAAGGTCGAGTTCGAGGAGAAGAGCTTCGAGCAGATCCGCTCCACGGCGAGCCAGGTGCTCAACTCCGATCAGGCGCCCGACGTGCTCGAGTACGCCAAGGGCAACGGAACCGCGGGCCTGCTGTCCAGCCAGGGACTGCTCGCCCCCCTCGACGATGCGGTGAAGAAGTACGGCTGGGACAAGAAGCTCGCCTCCAGCCTGCAGACGACCGCGAAGTACGACGACAAGGGCATCATGGGATCCGGCAGCTGGTACGGCGTGCCGAACTACGGCGAGTACGTCGAGGTCTATTACAACAAGACGGCGTTCGAGAAGGCCGGCGTCGCCGTGCCGACCTCGCTCTCCGAGTTCGAGACCGCGATGAAGACCTTGAAGGACGCCGGCCAGACTCCCCTCTCCGAGTCGGCGGCGGAGTACCCGCTCAGCCAGCTCTGGTACCAGCTGGCCTTGACCAAGGCCGACCGGTCGTTCATCGACGACTACCAGCTCTACAAGCACAAGGTGGACTGGAACGGCGAGCCGCTCACCTACGCCACCCAGACCATCGCGGACTGGACCGCGAAGGGATACATCTCCAAAGACGCGAGCGGCGTCAAGGCCGAGGATGCGGGCGTCTCGTTCATCAACGGCCAGTCACCGATGTTCTACTCGGGCAGCTGGTGGTACGGCCGGTTCATGAGCGAGATCAAGGGCTTCGAGTGGGGGACGTTCCTGTTCCCGGGCAGCGACTTCACCCCCGGATCCGCGGGGAACATGTGGGTCGTGCCGGAGCGTGCGAAGAACAAGGACCTCGCGGAGAAGTTCATCGACATCACGATGCGGCCCGAGATCCAGGCGATCCTCGGCAATAACGGCGGCGTGCCCGTCGCCGCCGACGTGTCCGCCATCACGGATGAGAAGTCGAAGCAGCTCATCGAGAACTTCAACGCCATCACCAAGAACGACGGCATCGCGTTCTACCCCGACTGGCCCACCCCGACGTTCTACGACCAGATCAACGCCGGTCTGCAGGAGCTCGTCAACGGCACCAAGTCTCCCGCGGAGGTGCGCAAGCAGCTGGGTGAGCAGTACGCGTCCGGCGTGAAGGACATCGTCGGCTGAGGCCCGCGGGGGCTGCGGCGTCGTCCGCAGCCCCCGAGCGCTCTCACCTCTCTACCGAAAGGACGACGGCATGTCCGACGCACGCAGCCTCATCCCGGGGTCGCGCCCGCGCGCATTCTGGCCCTATCTGCTCCCGGGGCTGATCCTGCTCATCGTGATCATCCTGATCCCGCTGGCCTGGAACGTCTATCTCACGTTCACGAGATACCGCGGCATCCGGCCTCCGCAGTGGATCGGGCTGAGCAACTGGCAGGAGCTGCTCGGCGACGAGGTGTTCTGGACCTCGTTCGGCAACTCCGTCGCGATGATCGTCGCGATGGTCGTGGTGCCGACCCTGCTCGGCCTTCTGCTGGCGGCGATGCTGTTCGACCTGATCGGCAAGAAGTTCGGCGGCCGGGTCGCGAGCTTCCTGCGCGCCACGTACTACCTGCCGCAGATCCTCCCCGCCGTGATCGCGGCGATCGTGATCGGCTGGATCCTGCGCCCGAAGAACGGCGCGCTCAACCAGGTACTGGAGGCGATCGGTCTCGGCGCACTGCAGCACAACTGGCTGGGCAGCGGCGACACCGCGCTCGTCAGCATCATGGTGATCATGGTCTGGGTGCAGCTGGGCTATCCGGTGGTGATCTTCATGGCGGCGCTGCAGCGGGTGGACCCGGAGCTGTACGAGGCGGCGGAACTGGACGGCGCCGGCTGGTTCCAGAGGTTCCGCGCCATCACCGTGGGCATCATCCGGCCCGAGATCTTCGTCGTCACGCTGACCTGCACGATCGCCGCGCTCAAGGTCTTCGGGCCCGTCTACGCGCTGACCCGCGGCGGTCCTGGCACGTCGACCATCGTTCCCGCGTACTACGCGTACAGCGAGTTCTTCCAGTCGCAGCAGGTCGGCTACGGCGCGACCATCGCGACCGCGCTGACCGTCGTCATCGCCATCGTGAGCGTGGTTTTCATCCTGGTGCAGAACCGCATGGAGAAGGAGGAGGCCCGATGAGCCGCCGGGGAATCGCGCGACGCCGGCCGTCCGACTGGGTGGTCCTCGCCGTCGCTATCGTGCTGGGCCTGCTCATCGCGGTGCCGCTGCTGCTGATCCTGATCAACTCGTTCAAGTCGCCCGGCGACTACAACAGTTCGGGACCGCTCTCGCTGCCGAAGGAGCTCTACTTCGACGGGATCAGCGCGTTCTGGGACCGCGTCGACTTCCCGCTCAAGCTCTGGAACAGCTTCTTCATCTCCGGCACGGTCGCCGTGCTGGCGGTGGGGCTGTCGATGCTCAACGCCTTCGCGCTCGGCATCGGCCGGATCAAGGGACGGCTGTGGATCGTCGTGCTGATCCTGCTGGCGAACATGCTGCCGCAGGAGGTGCTCCTGTATCCGCTGTACTTCCTGTTCAAGCAGGTCGGGCTGTACGACAACCCGTGGTCGGTGATCATCACCTTCACGGTCATCCAGTCGGCCTTCGGCACATACCTGCTCTCCTCCGTTTTCAGCACGTTCCCCAAGGAGGTGCTCGAGGCGGCGGCGCTCGACGGCGCCGGTCGCTGGCACGTCCTGTGGCGTGTGGTGTTCCCGATCTCCCGGCCGACGCTGTCGGTGCTGCTCATCTTCTTCTTCATCTGGACGTGGAACGAGTTCCTCATCCCCCTGACGTTCCTCGTGTCGAACGCGAACCAAACGGTGCCCGTGGCGATCACGGCGCTGCAGGGCGACCGGCTCATGGACGTCACCACGACGAGCGCCTCGGCGCTGCTCGGTCTGCTGCCGACGCTCGTCTTCTTCCTCATCTTCCAGCGCACGCTGACGCGCGGCATCACGGCAGGAGCAGTCAAGTAATGAAGTTCACCGACGGGTTCTGGCAGCTCCGCCCCGGAGTCGACGCGCTGTACGCGCAGGAGGCGCGTGATCTCACCGCCCAGGAGGGCGAGCTCACCGTCTGGGCGCCGACCCGGGTGATCGCCTCGCGTGGCGACACCCTCAACCGCCCGATGCTGACGGTGTCGCTGGCGAGCCCCGCCGAGGGCGTGATCCGGGTGCGCATCGAACACCATCGTGGTGCAGCCGGTGCCGGTCGTGCGTTCGCGCTCGATGCCGACCCCGCGCACCGCGCCGAGGCACGTGTCGACGACGCCGGCGGCGTGCTCGACGCCGGCGCCTTGCGGGCGCGCATCCGCCGCGGTGCGCCGTGGGAGCTCTCCTTCGAGCACGACGGCGGCGTGTACACCACCAGCGGTCACCGCTCGATCGGTTCGATCGCGCTCGCCTCGCACGCCGCGGTCGTGGCCGAGCCCGTCGGATCCGACGGCATCAGCCGCGAGGGGAAGGCCGAGGCGGCGAACTACATCCATGCGCAGCTCAGCCTCGACGTCGGCGAGCTCATCTACGGACTCGGCGAGCGGTTCGGCCCCTTCGTGAAGAACGGACAGACCGTCGACGTGTGGAACTCCGACGGCGGCACGTCGAGCGAGCAGTCGTACAAGAGCATCCCGTTCTATCTCTCCAACCGTGGCTACGGCGTGCTCGTCAACGACGCCGGCCATGTCTCGTTCGAGGTCGGATCCGAGGCAGTCGAGCAGGTGCAGTTCTCGGTGGCGGGGGAGAGCCTGGAGTTCTTCGTGATCGCCGGCCCCACTCCGGCTGAGGTGCTCGACCGGTACACCCGCCTCACCGGGAGGCCGGCCAGGGTGCCGGACTGGTCGTATGGCCTGTGGCTGTCCACGAGCTTCACGACCGACTATGACGAGGCGACCGTCAACGGCTTCATCGACGGCATGGACCAGCGCGACATCCCGCTCGAGGTGTTCCACTTCGACTGCTTCTGGATGCGCGAGTTCCACTGGACCGACTTCGAGTGGGACCCGGCGGTGTTCCCCGATCCGGAGGGCATGCTCGCGCGTCTGCACGAACGGGGGCTGCGCGTGAGCACCTGGGTGAACCCGTACATCGCCCAGCGGTCGCGGCTGTTCGACGAAGGCATGGAGCACGGGTACCTGGTCCGGCGGCCCGACGGATCCGTGTTCCAGTGGGATCTCTGGCAGGCCGGGATGGCGCTGGTCGACTTCACGAACCCGGAGGCCACGGCCTGGTTCCAGGGCTACATCCGCCGCCTGCTGCGGCAGGGCGTCGACGCGGTCAAGACCGACTTCGGCGAGAGGATCCCGACAAGGCTGGCGTGGCACGACGGCAGCGATGCCGAGGCGATGCACCACCGGTACACGCACCTGTACAACCGGGCCGTGTTCGACGTGCTCGTCGAAGAGCGCGGCGAGGGCGAGGCGGTGCTGTTCGCCCGCTCGGCGACGACCGGTGGCCAGAGCATGCCGGTGCACTGGGGCGGCGACAACTCCTCCTCGTTCGTGTCGATGGCCGAGTCGCTGCGCGGCGGGCTCTCGCTCGCGCTCAGCGGGTTCGGGTACTGGAGTCACGACATCGGAGGCTTCGAGGGCGATCCGGATCCGGCGGTCTTCAAGAGGTGGCTCGCGTTCGGCCTGCTCTCCAGCCACTCGCGCCTGCACGGCTCGACCAACTACCGGGTGCCGTGGGCGTTCGACACAGGCGAGGAGGAGCCGGGGCAGAGCGCGGTCGACGTCGCCCGCGCCTTCGCGAAGCTCAAGCGCTCCCTGCGGCCGTATCTCGTCGCGGCCGGCGAGGAGGCGCATCGCAGTGGTCGCCCGATCATGCGCCCGATGGCGCTGGAGTTCCCAGAGGATCCCGCGGCGGGCTACCTCGACCGGCAGTACATGCTCGGTTCCGATCTGCTGGTGGCCCCCGTGTTCACGGCATCGGGCGAGGTCGAGTACTACCTGCCCCGCGGCCGGTGGACGAACTGGTTCACGCGCGAGCAGGTTCAGGGAGGCGGCTGGCGCCGCGAGACGCACGCCTTCGACACGGTTCCGCTGTGGATCCGGGAAGGCGCCGTGATCCCGGTCTCCGGCGAGGACGGCGTGCGGTCGGAGGTGCGCGGGTGAGCGGCGTCTGAGGTCCCGGGTCGACGGATCCGACCTCGACGCGCGGACGCGGGGCGAGTAGCTTCTGCTCATGGGAGACCGTGTCGATGATCGGGTGTTCACCCGGCAGGACCGCACGCAGTTCCGCGAGAAGACGGCGCGGTGCCTCGACGCCCTGGCCAGCATGCTCGCCGACGGCCAGTTCGAGGTGTCCGAGCCGCGGCTGGGTCTCGAGATCGAGCTGAACCTGGTCGACGACGCCTGCGACCCGGCCATGGCCAACGCACGGGCGCTCGAGGCGATCGCCGATCCCGCGTTCCAGACCGAGCTCGGCCAGTTCAACATCGAGATCAACGTCGAACCGCGCCCCCTCGCCGGCGGCGAGGTGATCCGGCTCGAGGAATCCCTGCGCGAGGCGCTGAACGCCGCCGATACGAAGGCGCGCAGCACGGGGTGCGGGCTCGCCATGATCGGGATGCTCCCCACGCTCGACGAGCACCACTTCACGAGCGAGTGGCTCTCCGAGGATCCGCGCTACGACCTGCTCAGTCAGCAGATCCTGGCTGCCCGCGGGGAGGACATCGAGCTGCGCCTCGACGGCGCCGCCCTCACCGGCGCGGGCGGTCGGGAGAGCCTCGACATCGTGTGCGACACGATCCTGCCCGAGGCCGCGTGCACCTCGGTGCAGCTGCACCTGCAGGTCGACCCGGCCGACTTCGCGGCCTACTGGAACTCGGCGCAGGCCATCGCCGGCGTGCAAGTGGCCCTGGCCGCGAACTCGCCGTTCTTCGCGGGGCGGGCGCTGTGGCACGAGACCCGGATCCCCCTGTTCGAGCAGGCCACCGACACGCGCTCGGTCGAGCTGAAGAACCAGCGGGTGCGCCCGCGCGTGTGGTTCGGTGAGCGCTGGGTGACCTCGATCTTCGATCTCTTCGAGGAGAACTCGCGCTACTTCCCGGCCTTGCTCCCGGTGACGACCGAGGAGGATCCGTTCGAGGTGCTCGCGCGCGGCGGCACCCCCGCGCTCGCCGAGCTGCGCATGCACAACGGCACCGTCTACCGGTGGAACCGGCCGATCTACGACGGGCACGGCGACCGCTACCACCTGCGTCTCGAGAACCGCGTGCTTCCCGCCGGGCCGTCGATCGTGGACGTGCTCGCCGACGCCGCGTTCTACTACGGCCTGGTGCGCAGTCTCGCCCTGGCCGACCGGCCGCTGTGGACGCAGATGACATTCGACGCCGCCGAGGAGAACCTGCATTCCGCGGCACGCGACGGCATCGAGTCTCGGCTGTACTGGCCCGAGGTGGGCTGGATCGGTCCGCGCGAGCTCGTGCTGCGGCGGCTTCTGCCGCTCGCCGCGGAGGGTCTGGAGGGCTTCGGTGTTGATGCGGCCGCGCGCGACCGATACCTCGGGGTCATCGAGCAGCGATGCCTGACCGGTCGCAACGGCACGGTCTGGCAGCGGGAGGCCGTCGCAGCCCGGGAGCGTGCCGGCGCCACGCGGTCCGAGGCGCTGCACGGCATGCTCGCCGACTACCTGGAGCGCATGCACACCGGAGAGCCCGTGCACACCTGGACGCTCTGAGCGCGCCCGTCGTCGCCCCGTCAGATCCGGGAGAGGAACTCCTGGATCCGGTCGGCCGCGGGGCCTGCGTCGCGGATCATCGTCTCGTGTCCGCAGCCCGGGATCTCCGCCAGTTCGCCCTGGGGGATCGCGTCGGCGACGGAACGGGTCCATACCGGCGGGCAGACCGGATCGCGCGAGCCGCGCAGGACCAGCGTGGGCACGGAGATCCGCGGATAGACCTGCTCCGGGCGATGCGCGACCGTGGCACGGATCTTGCGGACGATGTGCGGGCCGGCGCGCAGGTACTCGCGCACGCCGCGGATCACCACGCGGGGATCGATCGAGGCAGTGTCGTGCAGGAAGCGCAGCCCCTGTCTCACCACGCGTCGGGCGCCGGCGTCGACGGTCGGCGCCGCCAGCACGACCGCACGCACCCGGTCGGGATGGCGCACCGCCAGCTCCGCCGCCACCTGGCTGCCCATCGAGTGCCCGATCACGGTCACCGGCGGTGTGCCGGTCGAGGCGAGGTGCGCGGCGATCAGGTCGGCGTGCTGGGGCATCGTGAGCGGCAGCTCGGGCTCGGGCGCCGCGCCGAATCCCGGCAGGTCGACGGCGACGACGGTGCCGTCGAGGCGGCGGGCGAGTTCGGCGAAGACGCTGCGCCCCATGCCCAGGCCGTGCACGAGCAGCAACACGTCCGATCCGGATCCGGTCCGCTCGACGATCAGGGTGGATGAGCCCTCCACGAAGGCGGTGACGCTCCCGCCGAGCGCCGGTGTCAGATCGGGAGTGCTCACCCCACCACTTCATCACATCGCGCCGAGTTCGGCCGCGAGCAGCGGGGCGCCCACGGCCGCAGGACGGCGAGGCTCAGCCCGCGGGCTTGAGCACCAGCGTGTCCACGGCGGCCGCATCCACGGCCTTCTTCGTGAACGCCCAGGGGGACTGCACGCCCTTCGACCAGTTCTCGGTCTGGTCGGTGTAGTGCGGGCTGAAGGCGTGGCCGCTCGCGCCGGTGAGGTGGTTCCACGTGGAAGCGTCGAAGTCGGAGAGGTCGACGACCATCCGCATCGACGGCACGGTGGTCGTCGCGTAGGGGCCGCCGAGTGTCCAGCCGGTGGCGTCGACGAGGGAGGATCCACCGCCGACGGGGTACGGTCCGCGGTTGAACAGCCACTCGATCGGTGCGATGCCGCTCTTGCCGAGCGTCTGATGGGTGAGCGTGATCGCGTGCAGGTCGCCCCAGTTCCACCGAGCCGGATCCGGCCCCTGCGCGGTCGAGAGTTCGTCGTAGGCCTGCTTCGCCGACAGGGCCAGCATCTCGTTGCGCCCCGTGACGCCGATCTTCGGGTTGGTCCAGAGCGGGTCATCCGGGTTCTCGAGCATCGGTCCGACCACGGTGAACAGTCGTCCTTGCCCGTCCATCGGCAGCGGATGCTCGCGGTTCGCGAAGAGGTTGAGCGCCAGCTTCTGCCAGAGCACGTTCGCATAGGCCGCGGCGGGCGAGTCGGCGGTGGCCTGCGCGTCCCAGGTCTTGAGCAGCTTCACGGCCTTGCGCACACCGGCATCCTTCGAGGGCGGCAACTCCTGCATCTCGGCCGCGAGCTGTTTGCCGATCCAGCTCTGCTGATCGAACTGGATGTCGCGCATGTCCTGCGTCGTGAGCGGATGCTGCTTCGCGCTGCGTTCGATGAGATCGACGATCCGTGCGGCGCGATAGCCGTAGTCCCAGTCGCGCGACAGGAAATACGGGTAGCTGTCCGGCACGATCGCGTTGTTCGCGGTGACGATGTAGCCCTCGTCCGGGTTGTACGAGACGGGGAGCTTCTCGAAGGGGATGTACCCGGTCCAGTCGGACGTGCTCGACCAGCCCGGCTGCGGGAAGTAGCTGTTTCCGGCACCGCGGATCGGCAGGCGTCCGGGCGTCTGGTAGCCGATGTTGCCCTTCTGGTCGGCGTAGATGAGGTTCTGCGCCGGCACGTCGAACAGCGACGCCGCATGCCGGAAACCGGTGAAGTCCGCAGCGGTGTTCATGGCGAAGATGGCGGTCGACGTGGTGCCCGGATCCAGTGCGGTCCAGCGCAGGCTCACCGCGTACTGGCCGGGAAGCGCGTCGGTCGCGGCATCGGGGGCGACGCCCGTCTCGCCCCCCGGTGAGGCCGTGTCGGTGCGCCCCACGATCGGGGTCTTCGCGAGTGCGGTGAAGTCGTCGGTCAGCCCGGAGACGATCGGGCCGTGCGCGGTGGAGCGGACGGTGAGCGTGATGTCGCCGGAGCCCGCGACCTTGACGGTCTCGGTGCGCGTCTGCAGCGGCACGCGCACGCCGTCGCGCCAGTAGCTGTCGCCGTCGATCTTCTCGATGTACAGGTCGGTCACGTCGGTGGTGAGGTTCGTGAACCCCCAGGCGATGTTCGCGTTGTGCCCGATCACGATGCTCGGCAGGCCGGAGAACGAGAACCCGGCCACGTCGAACGGGCAGGCGGTGCTCACCGTGCGGCAGCGCAGCTGCATCTGGTACCAGACCGAGGGGAGCGCCGCACCCAGGTGCGGGTCGTTCGCGAGCAGCGGCTTGCCGGTCGCGGTGAGGGATCCGGAGACCACCCAGGAGTTGGATCCGATGCCCTCGCCCGGATCTCCGAGGAGCGTCTGCACAGCCTCGAGGGTGTTGCGCGCGGTGGTCCACGTCACGCCGGTCGCTGAGCTCGTCGAAGCGCCCGCACCGGTGCCGGCCGGCGCGCTCGCCGCCCCGGATCCGCCGCCCTGCTCCATCGGGGTGATGGTGGGCACGATCACGGGGTGCTCGTCGAACGGGTAGGCGGGGTAGATCTCGTTCATGGTCGCCGCGTCGACGGTGGGGGCGAGCAGCGCGCGCGTCGTCTCGGACTCGACATTGCCGCGCAGATCCCAGGCCATCGCCTTGAGCCACGCGACGGAGTCGGCGGGCGTCCACTTCTCGATGGTGTAGTCCGGATTGGTCATGCCGACCACGGCATATTCGAAGGATGCCTCGGCGCCCTTGTGGTCCGCGAGGTAGGCGTTCACGCCGTCCGCGTAGGCCTGGTAGTAGCCGCGGGTGGTAGCGTCCATCGCCGCCACCTCCTTCTCGGCGATGCCGTGCCAGTCGAGGGTGCGCAGGAACTCGTCGGTGGCGACCTGGGAGGATCCGAACAGCTCGGCGACCCTGCCGCTCGTCACGTGCCGGCGGAAGTCCATCTCCCAGAACCGGTCCTGCGCGTGTACGAAGCCCTGCGCGTAGAACAGATCGTGCGTGTTGTCGGCCGTGACGGTCGGGATCCCACGGTCGTCGCGCTGCACGGTCACCTGCGCCTGTAGCCCTTTCAGCGCCAGCTCTCCCGAGGTCTGCGGGAACGAGCGCTGCACGGTCCACACCAGGACCAGAGCGGCCGCCGTGGCGAGGATCACGACACCTGCGAGCACCCCGAAGACGGTGCGCCCGATGATCCGCCCGATGCGAGGCCGGGGCTTCACCGTGGGATCGGCAGACGACATGGGCGCTCCTTCGCGTGACACGGAGTCCCATGAAGCGGCGGATCGGGTCGCAGCTCGTGAGACGTCCTCGCATCCTAGCGCGGGGCTCCCGCCCGCCGCGGCTCAGCCGATCAAGCTGGGCTGCAGGTCGCGCAGGGTGCGCTTGTGCGTCATCCGGGTGACCCCGATCATCGCGAGCAGCAGGGATCCGACCATCCAGATCCCCAGCACTCCCAGATCCGTCAAGGCCCTCCCGACCTGCCCGCCGTACATGAGCTGGCGCATGGCGTCGACGACGTATCCCATCGGCAGCACATGGTGCAGGGCGGCGAGCGGCGCCGGCAGCGTCTGCCAGGGGAATGTGCCGCCTGCGGTCACCAGCTGCAGCACCATGAGCACGAGGCCCATGAACTGCCCCACGGATCCGAGCCACACGTTCAGCGTGAGGATGATCGCGGCGTAGGTGGCCGAGGCGAGCACCATGATCCCCAGGGCGCCCCAGCCGTTCTGGAACGTGAACCCGAGGGCCCAGGCGAGCACGCCGAGCAGGCCGACCATCTGCAGCGCCCCGAACGCCGCGGGCGTGAGCCAGCCGGCGAGCGTGATCCGGATCGGCGAGTGCAGCGCCGTCACCGCGCGCCGCGAGATCGGCTTGATGATGAGGAACAGCGCGTAGATGCCGATCCAGCCCGCCAGCGCGGCGAAGAACGGTGCGAGGCCCTGGCCGTAGTCCTTGGCCGCGGCGACCTTGTCGCTGGACACGTCGACGGGGTTCGCGATCGTCTTCGCCTGCTGCTCGCGCAGGTCGGGTGTGGACGCGGGGATCGCGTCGACACCGGCGGCGAGGCCGTCGTGCAGGGTGCCGATGCCCGTGGCGAGGGTGCCGAGGCCGTCGTGCAGGGCCTTCGCGCCGTCGCGCGCACTCGCCGCGCCCGAGCTCAGCGTCGCCGCGCCCGACGCCGCGGTCTGCGCGCCTTCGGCGAGCTGCTGCGACTTGTCGGCGAGCGTGGCGCTGCCGGAAGCGACCTGGGCGCTGCCGTCGGCGAGCTGGTCGATCTTGCCGACCGCGCCCTGCACGGTGTCGTTGCCGCTGCGCAGTTTGTCGCCCAGCGGATCCAGCTTCGCCAGCACCGCGTCGATCTCGGGCTGCGAGAGTCCGCGGTCCGCCAGGGCGGTCGCGATGTCGCTGCGCACCTGGGGCAGAGTGTCGGTCGCCTGCTGCACGAGGGATCCGGCCTCGTTCGCGTACTGCGCGATCTGCTGATTGCCGTCGCTCACCTGCTGCGCGCCGTTGGCGAGGGTCGCCGCGCCGTCGGCGAGTTGCTGGGATCCGTCGGCGATCTGCTGTGTGCCGCCGGCGAGCTGTGCGGCGCCGTCGGCCAGCTGGGCCGTGCCGTCGGCGAGCTGCCCGCTGCCCGAGACGGCGGTGTTCGCACCGTCGTGCAGCTGCGAAGCGCCGTCGGCCGCCTCGCCGAGCTTGTCCCGGACGTCGCTCAGCCCGGTGAGCAGCTTGTCCGCGGCCTCCTGGCCGACCATCTCGGCGACAGACCGGCGGATCTTCTCGACGGCTCCGGATCCGATCGACGACGCGAGGTAGTTGTTGGCGTCATTTGTCGCGAGCTCGATCCGTGCCTGGTGCGGGCTCGTACCCGAGGAGGAGAGCAGTGCTTCGGAGAAGGTCTTGGGGATCGTCACCGTGAAGTCGACGTCGCCGTTCTTGAGGGCCGCGCGCGCGGCAATGGCGCTCATCCGGTTCCAGTCGAAGGCCTTGCCCTCGACGAGGTTGTCCGCGACCTTCTCGCCGTAGTTCGTGGTGGTGCCGTTCGAGGTTGACCCGGCGTCCTCGACGACGAGGCCCACAGGCACCTCGCTGAACTTGCCGTACGGATCCTGGTTCGCCCACAGATACAGGCCGCCGTACAGGATCGGCACGGCCATCAGCGCGATCAAGGCGATCACGGCCATGGGGGTCGCGGTCAGCCGGCGCAGTTCGGCGCCGATCATCGCGGGGATCTTCATCGCGCGGCTCCGTTCTCGGTGTCGGTGGGGTTGTCGGTGTCGGTGTCGTCTTCCTCGACGGGGTCGTTGAGCGAGGACGGCGAAGTCGACCGAGACGAAACGCCGTCTTCATCGGGTTGCGGCGTTTCGTCTCGCTGCGCTTGCTCAACGACCGGGGAGGGGACCGGATCCGGCTCGATGACCGGATCCGGCTCGACGTCTACAGGCGCGACCGGATCCGGATCTGCGTCCCTCACCGTGGTCGATCCGGTGACGTCGGCGAGCGGGCGCACCGGCACCGTGGCGTTGGAGGGGTAGTCGGTCTCGAGCGCCTCGGGGAGCCGCTCGATGACGGCGGCCGCGGATCCGCCGACGATCACGAGCACGGCGAAACCGCGCTCGGCGAACTCCGTGGCGATGCGCCACCAGCCCTCGGGGCGTCCGCCGTGGCGATCGGGGGAGACCAGCACGAACCCCTCCACGTCGTCACGCAGCACGGCGAGTTCGGCCATGACGCGCACGCGCACGGAGGGCTTGATCGTGCCGATCGGCTGCGCGGCGAGCTCGGCGAAGCCGATCTGCTCGAGCCAGCGCCGGGCGTGCAGCGGGGTGGCGGGGAGGCCCGCGAACATGAGCTCCTCGCCCACGACGGCGGCGAGCGTCACGCCGGGGTGCGGGTCGCTGACCTCGGGGGCGTCGACGAGCGCCATGCGGCGGCGCAGGTCGCGGTCGTTCCGGGTGCCGTCGATCGTGACCTCGCCCGTGTCGGGGCGCATCCGGCCGGTGGCGATGAGCCCCAGCACCGTGGGGCGCAGCTCGGTCTCGGCGAGCACGAACCGGGCGTGGCCCGTCTCGATCTCGAGCGATGTGGTGGGCAGGGCGTGGCCCTTCTTGCCCTTGCTGACGTCGTGCACGGCGATCCTCATGCGCGGCCCTCCTCGGCGGGAATCGTGGCAAGCGTATCCGGCGCTCCGGCGGACGTGAGCTCGGGGTGCGCGGTGAGCAGCGTGTCGATCTCGCGCCAGCCGAGCCCGGCGATGCTGAGCACGGCGCGTACGGCGATGTCCCCCGCGGCGGGGGAGGAGGGGTCGGTGCGGGTGACGACGGTGCGGGCGCTCTCCTCGATGAGACGCGCGAGCGTGGGGGCGGCCATGTCCTGGCGCAGCTCGCCGTCCTCCTGGCCGCGGCGGACGAGCGCCGCGAGCACGCGGCGCAGGGGTGCGAGCGCGGCGGCGGTCTCTTCGACGTGCGCGTCGTCGAGCGCGATCGCCGCGGCGACCTGGACGTGCGCGGCCTCGTGCCACAGGTCCGCGGTGAGGCGGGCCAGAGCGATGCGGCTGTCGGCGTCGTCGACCCGCTGCGCGATCGCGTTGAAGCGCGCGGCGCCGGAGGAGATCAGCGCATGCACAAGGGCGGAGCGGTCGTCGAAGTGGCCGTAGAGCGCGCGGCGGCTGAGGCCGGCGGCGCGGGCGATCTGGTCGACAGACGCATGCGGATCCGCGGCCAGGGTCTGCGAGGCGGCGGCGAGGATGCCGGCCCGGTTCTCGGCGGCGTCCCTGCGCTGACGGCGCGGTGCGGTGGTGTCTGTCACCCCACCAGTGTATCTAAAGTACACACGAGTGTGCAAGTTAGATGAGCACGACACAGGCGGTCGCTTCGCCGTAATGAACGGGTCGAGGCGGCGTCTCATTCTGAGGGACGGTCATCGCGCGCGAAGCGCGGCGACCCTCCCCTCTCGGGCGCGGCGTCGCCCGGGTGAACGAAGGGATGAGATATGCACGGGGGCACGGAGGAAGGGTCTCTAGCATCGGTGATCGGATGCACGCTCCCGTTGTCGACGACAGGGGCCTGCGCCGCGCGCCGCGTCGCCGGCGCAGGATGCGGCCGGTCCCCAGTGCCGGTCGCATCCCATGACGTCACGACTCATGTGGGGTGAGCGCGGGATGAGGAGCTCGGCTTCGTCAGTATCGCTTCAGGCTCTCGGTCGCGCGCGCCGACGGCGTTCGCGCGCCGATCGCCCTGCCGGTCGATGTGGTCATCCTGTGCCCACGGACGCCTCGGCACCCGCGAGAGAGCGGGGGCGCAGCGATGTCCGAGGGTGACGAGCGCTCCGTGAGATCGCAGGTGTTCCGCGCGCTCGCGGAAGGCGATTGGCGCGGCGCCGCTGATCTCGTCGTGGCGAACTGGGGGCGGTTGAGCAGCTCCGATGCGTCCTTGATCGAGATCGTCGGGGACTCGCTGCCGCCCGAGGCGTTCGACGAGCGTCCTGAATGGGTGTCGCTGCGTTCCTACGCGCGGCACATGCGCCTCGATCCTCGTGTTCGACCGGCGCTCTACGTCGATCCGGCTCGAGAGCCTCGGGCGCACGATTCCGCACTCACTCGTACGGTGCTGTGGACGAGTCAGGCGACCGCGATGCGCACGTCGGGAAGGATCGACGCGGCGGCCGAGCGCGTGGACCGAGCCCGGATCGCCGCGGTGGAGGTCACGACGCAGGACCCTGTGGGTCGGCAGCTGCTTCCAGAGCTGCAGTTCCAGTGGGCACTCACGTATGTGGTCGCAGGGCGGAGCGACCAGGCCTTCGATCTCTTCGCCACGGCGTTCGCCGGCGCCGTGGCCACATCGAACGTCCGGGTGCAAGTGGATGCGTCCGGCGAGCTGGCGTGGCTGCTCGCCATCTGCGGTTATGGCATCACCGCCGATGCGTGGATTCAAAGGCACGGCGCTGTGAGCGACGCGGATGGCTCGTTCTCCACGGCGCGGGTGAGCGGTATCCTCGCGCGGGCGATGCGCGCCCTGGATCGGCTGGAGCCGACCCACGCGGCGGAACTGTCGGACGGGATCGCCGACGCGGATGCGCGCGATCGCACTCCGTTCGTGGCCGGCGCCCGGTTGCTCGGCCATGCCAGGACGACGGGCGCCGTGAGCCCGTCGATCCTCAACCAGTTCGATGCGTCGGTGAGCGCGTTCTTGCCGGCCGCCTCACTCATCCCGTTCATCGACCAGCACAACAGGGTGGTCCGCTCGGACTATTTCCTGCTGCGGGGTGAGGCGTCCGCGGCGATCCGCATGCTGACCGACGATGCCGCCGCGACCGGTCTGTTCGCCTCCGCGCGGCTCGCGGCCGCATACATGCTGTCCGGCGACCTGGACACGGCAGAGCGGGAGGCGCGGTTCGTGCTGGGATCGCGCGGCACGTGCCCTCGAATCCAGATCGAGGCGTATGCGGTGCTGTCCGCGTCGCTGCTGCGCAAGGGCAACCCGGTCGCTGCACGCGAAGTGTTCCGTGATGCCGCCGCACTGGCGGTGGAGAACGACGCCTACATGCCGCTGGGCGTGATCCCCGTGGAGGATCTTCGGGCCCTGGTCGAACATCTTCCGCACCTGTACGACGTGGCCCCGATCATGACGCTGCGGCAGGGGCGGATACCGACGCCCCCGGCCGCGCAGCCGGAGGTGCATGTCACCCCGCAGGAGGCACGGATCATCGGCCTGCTGACTGGCGATCCTTCCGAGCAGGAGATCGCTGCGGCGATGGGCATCACCCGCAACACCGTGCGGACGCACCTGCGTGCGCTCTACCGGAAGTTCGCCGTCAACGATCGCGGTGCGCTCCGGGCCGCGGCCCGACGAGAAGGACTGCTATGAGCCGCGCGTCCGCGGCCGACGAGAGCGTGATCCGGAGTATCTTCGCGGCCCTCGCGGACAGCCACTGGGACGTTGCCATCGACCTGGTCGAGCTGCACTGGGCAAGCCTGTTGAGGACGGCGCCGCACGCCGTGCATGCGGTGGCGTTCGCCTTGCCCGAGGATCAGCGCCGACGGGACTCCCGGCGGTGGCGGCATCTCGTTGAGACGAGACAGCTGATCCTGCGCACGAGCCCGCCCTCGGTCCACTCGCCTGGTGATCACGCCGGTGAACTGCTGCTCTACCTGACCGAGCTCACCGAGCAGGCATCGCAGATGCTGGATCGGGGTGCGGTCGCATCGGCTCGCGGCGCGGTCCGGCACGCCGTCGCCTTCTACCGAGCGATGGCTGAGCAGCAGCGTCGAGCCGCGGCTCATGCGCTTCCCCAGCACCTGTTGTCCTGGGCACGCATGATGCAAGCGGTGGACGACGCCTCGGAGGGGCGCAATCTTCTCGAGGAGGCCTATGCGTGGAGCATCAGCATCGGGCAGGTGCGACCGGCGATCGAGTCGGCCGGCGAACTCGCCGCAGATGATGCACTCCGCGGGCGCATGTCATCGGCGCAGCAATGGGTGCAGCGGGCGACGATCCTCCATCGCGCCAATTCCGACGCGTCGGGTACGCCGCCGGCTGTGCAGTTCGCATCGGCGGTGATGGCCGCGGACGGCCTCGCCTTCCCGCAGGCACTGGCGCACCTGGCGCAGAGCAAGTCCGTCCCGTTCTATGATCACGAGCGTGTGTGCGCGTCGTTCGGCACGATCTGGCGCAGCTTCCTGCCGGCCCCGGAATCAGCAGAGCTGACCGCCGAACTCGACCGGGCATGCGCTTCTTCGCCGCGAAGCCACCTCGGGCGGATCACGGAGATGTTCGCACGCGTCCGCCTCGACCTCCTCGAGGGGTATCGGCACCGTGCCGTCGCCCGCTTCGCCTCGGTGTCTGAGGAACAGTTCGGGGTGTGGATCTCAGCGGGTAGAGCGGCGCTGCATCTGCGGCTCGGCGACATCCGTGCCGCCGAGCTCGATGCGTCCTTCGCCAGGGAACGCGTCGCCGACTCTCCGCGCAGCGTCGTCGAGCTGCAGGCGATCCAAGCTGCGCTCCACTTCCGTAAGTCCCAGCACGAGCTGGCCCGTGACAGCTTTCGCGCCGCGGTCGAGATGGCGGAGCTGCACGCCCTGCCGGCGGCACTGCTCGCCGCACCGCTGAGCGACCTGCGGTCGCTGGCCGAGATCACCTACCACGACGCTCCGCCGGTGATTCTGGCCCGTCTCCTGTCGACGGTTGCAGACGAGGAGGCCGTCAGCCCTACGGCGGCTAAGCTCACTGTTCGCGAACTTGCGGTGCTCCGCGCTCTCAGCGTCCACCCGGACGCTCGGATCGCGGGCATTGCGGAACACCTCGAAGTGTCTCGCAACACGATCAAGACGCAGCTGAGGTCGATCTACCGGAAGCTGGGCACCTCTGAGCGAGCGCGAGCCCTCGAGATCGTTCGGGAAGCCGGCGTCCTCGTTCCCGATTCCGCCGAGCTTGTTCGTAGCGAGGGCTGCGAGGCGGGGTGAAGGGCGGGGTGAGAATCCTGAGTTGAGCCCGGCCCGTTACGTAGCCTCGACAAGGAGCGCCGTGGATGAGCTGATGATCCAGGAACGCCGCGACACCGAGTGCGGTTCGTAGTGCCGCCGGTCCCGCGAGCCCGCCTTCGCCGATGGAGCGGTCGCCGGGTGCCGCGCCGTTCGAGCGCGTCCCACAGCCGAACGGGAGAGCACGTCATGACCATCCGACGACAGTCTGGGAGCGGCCCGACTGCCCGGCTCTCTGACACGATTCCGTCCACGCGTACGGATATCGTTCTGACGAGCGCCGTGTTCCTGCTCGTCGCGCACCACGGCGACATCGACGCCGCGGCGGAGGCGCTCCATGTTCGCGCCTCAGAACTGCGGATCCATCTTGCAGACCTCGAGACTCTGATCGGCGCTCCGCTTCTTATCGATGTTCAGGGGAATCTGCTTCCGACCGAGACCGGTGCCGTGCTCATCGCGCCTCTCAGGGACGCCGTCCAAGCCGCCGCCACCGCCGACCCGCGTATCGGCGACATCGCTCGGGCGCTCGGCCTCGCCGGGGACGAGACCGCCCCCGCCCCTGTGTGAGGCCGGGGCTGTGAGAGTCGTCGCTTCGTGTTTGGCCGCGCAACCGGTCAGGCGAGGAGCCTGAACGCCTCGATGATCGCTCCCGCACCCGACGAGGCGAGTGCTTGCGAGACAGCGGGCTGGGTGATGCCCTCGGCGGCCGCGAGGTCGCGCTGGAAGACGCCGAGGCAGCGGCCATAGGTGAGGCGCCGTGTGCGCGCGCTCATGTCGCTGATGAGCTGGTCTCGCGTCATCAGCCCGATGTTCGCCTGATGGGCGAGGAGGCGCGCGGCGTCCGGCTGGGCCTCGTGCGCGACCACCCAGGTGCGGGCTCCTGGCACGGTGCGTTTCTGCAGCGCATGCACGTGCTCGATCGCGGTGCGCGCGGCCCACCACCCCGGCCCCTCCGGGAGGTCTCCCGCAGCGGAGGCGATCTCCTCGACCGGCCCGATGCCCACGCCGAAGCGGCAGTCGATGTGCTCGGGCAGGGCGAGCCGCAGCAGGGTCAGCCCCGCGAGCGCGGCGTCGAGCGTGGGGTAGACGCCCTGCTGCTCGTCGCCCACCGTCGGCCGGAGCGGGCTGCTCGCGAGAGGCCGGTCGGCCTCGACGCGCGCGATGGCGTCATCGAGCGCGTGCTGGGCGCCCGAACGGTCATCGAGCCCGCGAGATCCGACGATGTCGAGGATCACGGCGATCATGAAAAAAGGTTATCACTGATCTTCTACGAAGATAAGCTCTTTGCTTCTTGATCGGGCGGATCCGCCGAGGGCTTATGGAGCCCGGGAGGCCTCAGTCCGTGCCGCTGTCGAACGCCGCGCCCTCGCTGGCCGCATCCACCGCGTCGGCCAGCGCCTCCTCGGTGTCGGCGAGGGTCGTGCCCTCGACCGCAGCCGCGATCTCCCCGGACTCTCCCGCGGTGACCCGGCCGACGAGCTCGCCGGTGGCTCCGCCAACAAGGCCCATGCTCGCGTACTGCTCGAGGCGCGCGCGCGAGTCGGCGATGTCGAGGTTGCGCATCGTGAGCTGGCCGATCCGGTCGACGGGTCCGAACGCGGCGTCGCCGACGCGCTCCATGGAAAGCTTCTCCGGGCCGTAGGACAGGTTGGGAGAGACGGTGTCGAGAATCGTCCAGTCGTCGCCGCGGCGCAGCCGGATCGTGACGGTGCCCGAGATCGTGGATCCGACCCAGCGCTGGATCGACTCGCGCAGCATGAGCGACTGCGGCTCGAGCCAGCGGCCTTCGTACATCAGGCGGCCCAGGCGCCGGCCCTGCTCGTGGTAGGTCGCGAGAGTGTCCTCGTTCAGGATGCCGTTGACGAGGCGCTCGTAGGCGATGAACAGCAGTGCCATGCCGGGGGCCTCGTAGATGCCGCGGGACTTGGCCTCGATGATGCGGTTCTCGATCTGGTCGCTCATGCCCAGGCCGTGCCGGCCGCCGATCCGGTTGGCCTCGAACACGAGCTCCACCGGATCCGCGAACTCGACGCCGTTGAGCGCGACAGGACGGCCGCCGGCGAAGGTCACCGTGACGTCCTCGGTCTCGATCGCGACGGAGGGGTCCCAGTACTTCACGCCCATGATCGGGTCGACCGTCTCGAGCGACACGTCCAGGTGCTCGAGGGTCTTCGCCTCGTGCGTGGCGCCCCAGATGTTGGCGTCGGTCGAGTACGCCTTCTCGGCGGAGTCGCGGTAGGGGAAGCCGTGCGCGACGAGCCACTCGCTCATCTCCTGGCGTCCGCCGAGCTCGGTGACGAAGTCGGCGTCGAGCCAGGGCTTGTAGATGCGCAGACGCGGGTTGGCCAGCAGGCCGTAGCGGTAGAACCGCTCGATGTCGTTGCCCTTGTAGGTGGAGCCGTCGCCCCAGATGTCGACGCCGTCCTCCTTCATGGCGCGCACGAGCAGCGTGCCGGTGACGGCGCGGCCGATCGGCGTCGTGTTGAAGTAGGTCTTGCCGCCGGAGCGGATGTGGAACGCGCCGCACGCCAGGGCGACGAAGCCCTCCTCGACGAGCGCGGTCTTGCAGTCGATGAGGCGCGAATCCTCGGCGCCGTACTCGAGTGCGCGGCCGGGGATCGACGCGATGTCGTCCTCATCGGGCTGGCCCAGGTCACCGGTGTACGTGTACGGGACGGCGCCCTTGTCGCGCATCCACGCGACGGCCACGGAGGTGTCGAGGCCTCCCGAGAAAGCGATGCCGACGCGCTCGCCGACGGGCAGAGACTGGAGGACCTTGGACATGGGATCCAGTCTATCGGCGGGCAGGGGGTGCATTTCGGGGGAGGCCCACCCGGGCGGGGCGACGGGCAGGGGTGCGCGAGTGACGCAGGACCGGGCGGATGCGAAGTCGCTCAGATCAGGCGCACGTCTACGCCGAGAGCCGCGTAGGTTCCGATGGCGCGACGGTCACAGGAGAGCAGCGGGACACCGGCGGCCTTTGCGGCGAGGCCGACCAAGCCGTCGTAGATCGCGCCGCCGGCGATACCCGCCTGGCTCAACGTGGTCACGGCATCGCGGGCGACGCCCGGCGGGAGCGCGGCCGATGCGGGAAACTCGCGGGCGATCATCTGCGCGGCGTATGCAGCGCTGAGTCGATTGTCTCCGGGGAGCCGGGTCAGAACTGAGTAAGTCTCGAACTGCGCATGGCCTGCGAGGCCCAGCGTCAACCCCTGTGTGAGCTCGAAGGCCACATCGTGCGACGGACTTGCATCTCGGAGAACCGCGAGCGCCGCGCTCGTGTCGAGGAGGAGGTCAGCGCTGGTCGGCAAGGCGAAGCTCGCGGATGTCGTCGGCGGTCAGCACGGGCCCGCCGGTGATGACCAGTCGACCATCCTTCTCGGTGACGTTGTCATGCGTCTCGATCTCGATCCGGATCCCGTCTCCGTCGATGATCAGGTCCACCGGCCCTGGCACCATCCCGAGGCGCTCGCGGATCGTCGCAGGGATGACGATCCGCCCTGCCTTGTCCATGGTCGCCTTCATGCCATCAGAATACCATTGGAATGGTCGACCTGAGAGATGGCGGCCAGATCGTGCCGGGGGCGGCTCATGATCCGACCGTTGGAAACGTTTGCAATGGCTTCTTGAGCCACAACGCAAACAGCATGCTTCGGTGTTGCGAGGAAAAGCGCAGATTCTCTGGAAACGCTTGCACAATGAGCGGGCGCCCTGCTACTTTCGGGCACGATCGCGCGCGCCCGCCGCGCGGCAAGGAGTCGACGATGACACTCTTCCCCCGCAGAATCGCGACGGCGCTCGCGGCCGCCGCGCTGATCGCATCCGCTGTGCTGGTCGCCCCGTCCGCCTTGGCCGCGACGCCGACGGTCGCGACGAAGGCTCCGGCACCCGCTGCGGATCCGGCCGCCGCCGCGACGAAGGACGTCACGGCGCATCTCTTCCAGTGGCCGTGGAAGTCGGTCGCCGACGAGTGCAGGCACGTGCTCGGCCCGGCCGGCTACGGCGCAGTGCAGGTCTCGCCGCCGCAGGCGCACGTCGAGTTGAAGGACCAGGGCTACCCGTGGTGGCAGGCGTATCAGCCGGTCTCCTACTCTCTGCAAAGCCGCTACGGCACGCCCAAGGAGTTCGCGCAGATGGTCGACGCGTGCCACCGCGCGGGCGTGCGGGTGTATGTGGACGCGGTGCTCAACCACATGAGCGGCCAGCAGACCGGCGGCGTCGGCAGCGACGGTTCCACATTCGCCAAGTACGACTACCCCGGTCTGTACTCGAACAGCGACTTCCACCACTGCGGTCGTAACGGCGACGACTGGATCGCGAACTGGAACGACCGCTGGGAGATCCAGAACTGCGAGCTACTCGGACTCTCGGACCTCGCGACCGAGACCGAGCACGTGCAGGCGACGCTCGCCGGCTACCTGAACTCCCTGCTGGCCCTGGGCGTCGACGGCTTCCGGTTCGACGCGGCCAAGCACATCCCCGCTGCCGACCTGCAGGCCATCACGGCGAGGCTCGATCGCCCGGCGTACATCTACCAGGAGGTGCTCGACGGCGGCCCCATCCAGAAGAGCGAGTACCTGCCCGTCGGCAGCGTGATCGAGGATCGCTACGGCACGCAGATCTCCCGGGTCTTCAAGACCGGATCCCTGTCCTGGCTGAACATGTTCGGCGAGGCCTGGGGGTTCAACGCCTCCGACACCTCGGTCGTCTACACCGACAGTCACGACACCGAGCGCGATGGCTCCGGTGGCTCGGTCACCTACAAGGACGGCGCGCTGAACGATCTCGCCACGGTGTTCGAGCTCGCCTGGCCGTATGGGCATCCGCTCGTGCTGTCGAGCTACCACTTCACGAGCACCGACGCGGGCCCCATCTCCGACGCCGGCGGCACCGTGCTTCCGGTCGCCTGCAACGCGGCGACGTCGGGCGTGGGCGGCTGGCTCTGCCAGGATCGCGCCGACGCGACCGTGGGCATGGTGGCGTTCCGCAGCACTGCGTCGGGCGCGGCCGTGACCCGCTGGTGGAGCGACGGATCCGATGCGATCGCCTTCGCGCGAGAGGGGGCGGGCTACGTCGTCGTGAACAAGGAGAGCGGATCCCTCACCCGCACCTTCGACACGGGTCTCGCCGCCGGCAGCTATTGCAACCTCGTCACCGGACACGTGGTGGGCAACCACTGCACCGGTCCGTCCGTGACGGTGGCGGCCGACGGATCCCTCGCGACGACCGTGGCAGGGCTGTCGGCCCTCGTGATCTCCAAGGACGCCCGCGTCAGCAAGCCCACGACGGCTCCCGTCGCGGCGGTCGCGTTCACGGCGTACGCCTCGGTCGACGCCGGGCAGAGGCTCGTCGTGGTGGGCAGCGATCCGGCGCTCGGCGCCTGGGATCCGGCGAAGGGCCTCGCGCTCTCGTCCGCCGCATACCCGGTGTGGCGCGCCTCGGCCGCAATCCCCGCGGGCACCTCCTTCGAGTACAAGTACGCGAAGGTGTCGGCGGACGGCACCGTGGAGTGGGAATCGCGATCGAACCGCACCGCGACCGTGCCCGCGGACGGCGCTCTCGCGTTCAACGACGGCTGGAATGCCGGGGCGACGGTGGACGCCTCGGTGACCCTGCATGCGACCCTCGACCCCGGCCAGACGGCGTACATCGTCGGCGGATCCCCCGCCCTCGGCAACTGGAGTCCGGACGCCGCGATCCCGCTCGCGGCTGTCGGCGACGGCACGTACACGGGGACGGTGACGCTGCCCGGCTCGACGACGATCGAGTACAAGTACATCCGCAAGGATGCGGCGGGCAACGTCACCTGGGAGAGCGACCCGAACCGCACTGTGACCACGGGGTCCGGTGGCACGATGACGCTCGACGACACGTGGCGCTGAGGCTCTGACCGCTCGAGGTCCGGCCCGTCTTCCCCTGAATGAGGGAGGACGGGCCGGATCCGGTGCCGCCCGGCTTCTACGATCCGCGCTTGCGGGACACCCAGACCACGCCCGCGCCCACGGCAAGGATCGCGACCGCGATCGCCGCGATGTACGCCGCGACACCGCCGTAACCGCCGACGTTCGCCGGATCGAGGAAGGGGTACGGGTACCAGCCACGGGTGCCCGTGCGCGGGTTGATGATGAGGTTCGCGCGGATCAGCGTGTACGCGGCCCACACGATCGGGAACACCGCGGTGATCGCGACGACGCCCCAGCCCAGGCAGCGGCGGCGTGGCGCGAACAGAACGTCGGCCAGCATCAGCAGCGGCCCCACCACGTGCATCATCTCGTTGGCCCAGGCCACAGTCGTACCCTGCGGGAGCTCGATGCCGCGCAGCAGGGTGTTGTAGACGATGCCGGTGACGATCATGTAGGTCGAGCCGCAGGCGAGCAGGATCGCGATCCAGCGCGGCTCCGGGGTGACGGATCCGGTGGAGCGCAGGCTCCAGACCGCCACGATCACGAGCATCACTGCGGACCAGATGTTCGACTCGATCGTGAAGAAGCTGAGGAAGTTCGCCGCCACGGTCGGCACATGCGACGCGTAGGGGGTCGTCGCCTGCAGCGCGTTGCCCATCGTCACGGCGAGCTGGTTGACGACAGCGGCGAGGATCGCGGCGGCTCCGACCAGGCGCACGATCGCCCATGGAGTCGTGCCGATCGCGAAGGCAGGGCGGGTCGTTGTGCGCTCCGGCGCGGACGTCTGCATGCTCTGACGATAGCGGTGCGGCTGCACGTCGATCACGGGTACTTCGTGAGCGCCTTCTGGAAGTCGTCGACCTTCGACTCGCTGAGCATGTAGCGGCCGACGATCGCGAGCTGCAGGCCCTCGAGCGGCTCGCCGGTGCGCTGCGCCGTCTGCTCACGGGACTTGCGGTGCTCGCCGGTCGTGTCGTTCGCGAGGTCGGTCATGTCGGCGTAGAACCAGCCCGGATCCGGTTCGTCGTCGCTGAACCACTCCCAGTCGACCTGCGTCTCCGGGGTCGCTCCGCCGTACATCTTCGAGATCATCGCCGGATCCACACCGCTGCCCGGATCGTTGAACGCGACCATGCTGCGCCAGCCGTGCTGCTCGATCACTGACTCGATCGTCTGCATGACCTCGAGCTTGTGCGCGTAGCCGGTCACCGGCGTCGTCGTCGCCCAGACGTCGGACGTGAAGCGCACCAGCATCGACTCGCCGCCGTAGCCGTTGCGTTCCGGCCGCTCCTGCGCGTCGGCGGACTTCACCCACTGCAGCCCGTAATCGGCCGTCAACTGCGTGCGCACATCCGCCATGGTCTCGTCGGCCAGCGCCTGCAGCTCCTCGAGCGGCTGCTGCCGCAGGAACGTGCTCGAATCCTTGTCCTTGATGCCAGGATACGCTTCCCAGAGCTTCTGCTTGGCGGTCTTGTGCCCGTCGTAGGATCCGGTCGCCGCGACCCGGACGGCGCTCAGCGCACCCATCGTGCCGACGTTCAGGACCAGCGCGATCGTGAGCGCGGCAGCGCCGAGCACGCGTCCGGCCTTCGTCGCCAGCGCGGCGATCGCGAGGCCCAGCACCACGAGCTGCAGCACGAGCATGGTCGCCCCGAAGAACGCATCGGCGGCGCCGATCGCGATCAGGATCAGCATGAGCACGGCGAAGGCGATCGCGGCGCACAACGCGATCCAGCCGAGCGGACTCCGCTTCTTCGGTGGCGCTCCTTGGTCTGCGGTGTACCGCGTTTCGTCTCGGCCGCGTGCGGCGTCCTCGCGCAACGACCGTGCGGCGTCCTCGCTCGACGACCCAGGGAAAGAGGCCGGGGGAGTCATCAGGGGCACCGCCGTGCCCAGCAGCGCACGGCGGGCGCCACGGTAGCCACCGGGCGGCGGCACGGGCGGGGCGCCGGCGGAGTCGGACACGTACCGGGGCGGGTCGCTGCGTTCTACCATGGCTTGTCCGTCCCGCTGCTGCCGCCGTCGTCGGTGCCGCCCTGCTGGTTCTGCTGGCGGTCCTGCTCGCCCTGCTGCAGCTTCTTCTGCAGTTCGTCGAGTTTGTCCGGATCGGGTGTCTGCGGCTGCGGCGGCTGCTTCGGGTCCTGCTTCGGATCCGGAGACTGCTGCTGCTTCTGCTGCTCGTCCTGCTGCTTCTGCTCCAAGCGGTCCTGCTGGTCCTTGTTGGACTGGCTCATGTCGCGCTGCGGATCCGGCGACTGCTCCTGCGCCTGCTTGCTGTCGCACTCCTTCGGCCGGTCGGCGTTCACCTGCAGCGCCTGCGCGTAGAACTCCAGCGCGGTGACATGGTCCTGCTTGTCGGCGGCAGCGTCGCCCTCACGCTCGAGGACGAGGGCGAGGTTGAACCGCACCGCGCACACCTCGAGGCCGTGCGCGAGCTTCAGCGACTCCTCGAACTTCTTCTGCCCGGCGGCGAGCTTCCCCGATTCGGCCAGGCCCACGCCCTGATCGAAGGGCGCCTTGTACGGCTCGAACCAGTTCGCGGGGTTCAGCCCCTCTGCGGCGCTCACGGATCCGGTGTAGTCGCCCGCGACGTACGTGACGATCGACTGGTACGCGAAGGCGTACAGGCTCACCAGCTTGCCGACGAAGAGGGCGGCGGCGAGCAGCAGTGGCAGCGAGCACCAGGCGATCCAGCGGCGTGCGGCGCGGCGACGCCGGTTCGCGGCGAGCAGCGCGTGCGCGGCGGCGTCGGCAGTGGTCCCTTCGAGCTCAGGGGCCGCGAAGGCAGCCTCGGAGGCCGGGGTGGTCGCCGTGGTCATGAATCACCTCCCGACGTCGGACGGACCGAGAGCCCGCGCATGCGCACGATCAGCATCGTCGCGCGGGCGATCTCGGCGCACAGGAGCGCCGCGACCACGAGCGCCACGATCCAGCTCAGATCGGTGGGCTGTGTGAGCGGGTCGTCCTCGCGGTAGGCGGTGGTCGACTTCGGCGCGGGTGGAAGCACGGTCTTCGCGTCGGCGGTGCGGTGCTCGTAGGTCACGCCGAGCTCGGACGCGATGCGCTGCAGGTTCTTCTCATCGATGCGGCTGAGAGCGTCGGACCCCTGGTACTGGATGTACGGCCCGGCCCCGGAGCCCGACGCAGTGTCGCCGAACGCCCCCGTCGTCTCGCGCATGGGTCCGCCCTGGCTGGTGCCGTAGCCGAGCACCTCGCCCCCCGAGATCAGCTTCTTCGCGCTGTCGAACGGCTCGGGCTCGGTGGAAACGGTCTGCTCGCCGTCGCCGAGGTAGAACACCATCCGCGCCCGATCCGGCGAGGCCTTCTGCGCGTTCTGCAGCGTCTGCGTGAGCAGCTGGTTCGCGATGCCGATCGAGCTGCCCTTTGACTGCCGCGTCACCTCGGGCTGCAGCACCTCGACGGCGGAGACGAGTGCGCCGGTATCGGTGGTGAGGGGCAGACGCAGCACCGCGTTCGCGTCGAACGTGATGAGAGCGAACCTCGCCCCGGGGTAGGCCTCCGCGATGCGGCGCACGTCCTCGCGGACGCCCGCCATGCGCGTGTTGCCGGCGGATCCGGCGGATCCGCTGTTCGCACTGTCCCAGTCCTCGGCGACCATGCTCGCGGTGGTGTCGACCGCGATCACGACATCGGTGGCGGAGGCGAGGGTGCGCACGTGCCCGCCGGGCACGCCGGGCCGCAGCAGCAGCACCCCGCAGGCGATGACGAGCAGGACCCGGAGGATCCACATCACGGGGCCTGCACCTGGCCCGGTCCCGGAGCCCGCCCCGGTCCCCGAGCGAGCCTCTTTCGGGGTCGTTGAGCGAGCACCGACGGAGTCGGAGCGAGACGAAACGCGGTTTCCCGCGGAGGACCGCGTTTCGTCTCGGTCGTCGCTGGCGCTCCGTCCTCGCTCAACGACCCCAGATTCGTTCCGCCGCAGGGCGCGCACGAGCATCCACACGGCCGCGGCCAGCACGGGCAGCACGAGCAGGATCACCAGGAGCGGTGCGAGGACGGGCTGGAGGATCACAGGCGCACCCTCCACAGCAGCACGATGAAGCCGAGCGCGATCACGATGAGCGCCGCGATCCACAGCTGCGGCACGTCGGTCCAGATCACGGTGGCCTGTCCCTTGAGCTGGGTCGCCTCCTGCTTCTGCACCTGGCCGATGATGTCGCCCACCGTCGTGGTCTCCCGCAGCGCGTAGGCCTTGCCGCCCGTCGTCGTGGCGGCATCGGACAGGGTCTTGCTGTCGGGCTGGTCGATGCCGTCGACCGGGTTGATCGTGTAGATCCGGATCTTCTTCGAGGCGGCGTAGTCGGCGGCCTCCTGCAGGCTGACGATCGGGGATCCGTTCAGCTCGTTGTCGGTCGCGAGGATGATCGAGCGGGCGCGCTGCTCGTCGGCATGGTCGAAGCGCAGGGCGCACGAGGCCAGGCCGTCGCCGATGAGCGAGGCGCCGACGCCGTTCATGGTGCCGACCCACTGCTCGGGGATGTCGGTCGAGTAGTCGAAGCCCTTCATGAGACTGCGCAGGTGCTCCTGGATGAACCTGTAGTCGTCGGTGAGGGGGAAGACCTGCACGGCGGAGCTGTTGAAGATCGTGAGCCCGACGCGCTCGCCCTTGAAGCCGTCGGCGAGCTTGTCGAAGATCGACACGATCTCCTTGTCGACGTCGGTCATGGATCCGGACACGTCCAGGCACAGCATGATGTCGCGGTTCGTGGACACCGGCTGGATCGTCTTCTGGGCGATCGGGCGGGCTGCGACCACGCCGCCGAGCACCACGGCGAGCACGCCCAGCGCGACGATGCCCGCGAGCGCCGCCTGGCGCCGGCGCACCGCGCGCTGGAACGCCGGGAGGGAGCGGATCCGTTCGGCGCGGGCGATCGGGGCGCCGGGCTCCGCGGATCCGGTGCCCCGGCGGCGCAGTCCGAGCAGCACGCCGAGCACGATCGCCACCAGCAGCGCGCCGACGACCGCGAGCAGGAGCCAGACGTTCGCTAGTACCACGTCGTCACCACCGTCCGGGCGGCGTCGGCGCCGACGAGCGGGTCGACCGGAGCGGTGCGGCGGAAGATGCTGGGGTAGTAGTTGCGCCCGATCGCGTCGATGAGCGCGGGGTGCACGCCCATCCGCACGAGGTCGTCGAGCGCGAGCACGGGTGCCTCGATGCCGCTGTACTCGTTCACGAAGCCGCGCACCACGCGGCTGAGCTCGAGGTTGGCGCGGCGGGCATCGGTGCGGCCCTCGCGGTAGTCGGCCTCGACCTGCGCGATCGCGCCGAGGTACTCCTGCCGCAGCACGGTGGCGACGTCGGCGGTGAAGGCCGGCACCGGGACCGGCGCGGCGGCGAACGCGACCGCGCGGCGCGGGCGCGTCAGCACGACGACGAGCCACGCGATCCCGGCGATCAGCGCGAGGACGCCGATCGCGAGCAGGACCCAGCCCCAGCCGTACTGGGCGGGCGGGTACAGCTCATCCGTGCCGGACATGCGACCTCGCATCCAGCATCCGCAGCAGCGCGCCGACCGCTTCGTCCTGCTCCGCCAGCGGCACGTGCGTGATCTCCAGCCGGCGCAGCAGCGCCTCGGTGTGCGCGGCATCGGCAGCATCCGCCGCGTGCAGTTCCGCGGCGAGCTCGGCGTCGCCCTGCAGGAACTCGGGGATCGCCCAGCGCGTCGCGACGTCGCGGCGGGCGCGGGCCGGCTCGGGAGCGGCCGACTCGGGCGCCCGGCCGTCGACAGCATGTCCTCTCGCCGAACGCACACCTTCTCGACGCGAAGAGCGTGCGCGTTCGGCGGGAGCGTGTGCACTCGACGAGCGCGGAAGGTGCTCCAGCACGGGCTCGGCGTCGCGCAGCGTGATCCACAGCACGTCGTGCTGCACGCGCAGACGCCGCAACAGTCGCTCGGTCTCGTCGGAGACCGGGGCGTCGTCGGTGACCACGACGACGATCATGCGCCGCGCGATCGTGCGGGCGATGTACGACAGCAGCGCGTCGCGGTCGCTCGGCGCGGACGCGGCGTCGACCGCGTGGTCGATCGTGCGCAGGGTGTGCTCCAGCGCCGCCTCGCTGCGGCCGATCTCGCGACGACGGACACCGGCGGAATCTCCGCTGACCAGGCAGAAGTCGTCGCCGTGGCGGAGCGCGAGAAGCCCCAGCACCCCGACTGTCAGGATCGCCAGATCCTTCTTCGGCTTCTCATCATGCGCGAGCGCGGTCATCCCGAGGCCGGTGTCGACGGCGAAGAGCACAGTGTGCATGCGGGTCGCGAGCGACCGTCGCACGACGGGGGATCCGAGCCGCGCCGTGGCCTTCCAGTCGATGTCGCGGATCTGGTCGCCGTACTCGTAGGCGCGCAGGTCGTCGAAGTCGAGGCTGTGCCCGCGCAGCAGCGACGCATACGCGCCGTCGAGCGCGTGCGTCGACTTGCGCGTCGAGTCGATGAAGAGCTTGCCCTTCACCGGCGTCAGCAGGCTGGCCATGGCGGGATCCTCGGTTCCTTCGGCTTCTCGGCTTGTTCGGCTTTTCGGTAGGGTCAGCGCCCGGTGGGAGATGGAAAACGTCGCTCCGAGTTGCTCGGGAGGAGCGAAATCCATCTCTTGGCCGCACGGTTGACGTCGTCGAGATGGAAAACGTCGCTGCCGAGGGCTTCGGAGATGCGAAAACCATCTCCGACACGGGCGCCGCGGACGAACGGATCCATGATCAGGGGGTCGGCACGGCGCCGAACACGGCGTCGATCACGTCTTCGCTGCGCACGTTCTCGGCCTCCGCCTCGAACGTCAGCAGCACGCGGTGGCGCAGCACCAGGTGGCGCAGGTTCCGCACGTCCTCGGGGATCACGTACGAGCGCCCGGCGAGCAGCGCGAGCGCGCGGGACGCCTGCAGGAACGCGATGGATCCGCGCGGGCTGGCACCGTACTTGATGTAGCCGCCGAGCGTCTCGCCGATGTACGGCACCGGATTACGCGTGACGTACACGAGCGAGACGATGTAGTTGCGGATCGCCGGATCGACGTAGACGCGTGAGGAGATGTCCTGCAGCTGCTCGACGTCGGCGAGCGAGATCGTCGTCGTCGCATGCCGATCCGGATCCAGGGCTCCGGAGTCGATGCGCGCGAGCACCTCGAGCTCGTCGGCCGGGCTCGGGTACTCGACGATCTCCTTGAGCAGGAAGCGGTCCATCTGCGCCTCGGGCAGCTCGTACGTGCCCTCCTGCTCGATCGGATTCTGCGTCGCGATCACGAGGAACGGACGAGGGACCCGGTGGATCTCGCCGCCGATCGTCGTCTGCCGCTCCTGCATCGCCTCGAGCATCGCCGACTGCGTCTTCGCGCTCGACCGGTTGATCTCGTCGAGCAGTACGAAGTTGGCGTGCACGGGGCCGAGCACGGTGCGGAAGGTGCCGCTCGCGGCGTCGTAGATCTGCGTGCCGGTGATGTCGCTCGGCAGCAGGTCGGGCGTGCACTGGATGCGCTTGAAGTCGGCCTTGACCGTGTCGGCGAGGGTGCTCGCGGCCGTGGTCTTGGCGAGGCCGGGAACCGACTCGAGCAGGATGTGCCCGCCGGCCATGAGCGCGAGCAGCAGGCTCGTGCGCAGGCGCTCCTGCCCGACCATGCGGGCCGAGTAGGCCTGGGACACGGTGTCGAGGATCTGCCGGGCGCGCGCCATCTCCGCCTCGGTCGGTGCGGGCTTCGCATCGGCGGCGGGGGCGGGCGCTTCCGGCCTGGGGCGGGTCTCGGCGGCCGGTGCCGGGGCCGGTGCCTGGGGAGCCGCGGTCGGCGGAGCCGCGGTCGTCGCAAGCTGCGGAGCCGGTGCCACCGGCTGCTCCCGCCGGATGCTCGGCGCGGGCGGCGTGGGCGGCGCGGGCGGAATCACCGGCGGCGGCGCGACCGTGCTGGCCGGCGGTGGCGGCGTCTGTGTGGCGAAGGATGTGGCGTCGTTGTTCTGGCTCACGTGCGGCTTCCCCCTGGTTCCCGTGTGCACGATCCGGCGACGCGCACCTCTGCCAGCGTAACCGCCGGCGCCTCCACCGCAGCCCCGACGGCATGGGGAGGACTACCCATCGTGGGCTCCCCGCCGCGAACGCGCCGAGGTGAGGCCGACGCGGGGCCGACACCGACATCGCCCGCGCCGAGGTCGATACTGCGGGGTGACGCGCGGGGGCGTGGGACGTCGTAGCGTGGATCGGACCGCACGCGACCGTGGAGAGGGGGCGGCATGACTGTCGAGACCCTGCAGGCTGCAGCGCGTCCGGCGCTGCGTCGCCTCGGGATCCTGCCGCTGCGCGTGACGCCGGGGCGCGCGAATCTCGCGATCTGGGCGGTCGCGATCGCGTGCGCGCTGGCACAGCTCGCGGTCTCCGCCTCGCTCAGCGTCACCCTCTACCGGATCCCGCTCGCGGCGGCGCTGCTGCTGTCGCTCGTGCAGGCGGCGGCCATCGTGCTCGCGCTGTTCGCGCCGGCGTGGGCGACCGTGCTCGCGCTGATCGCGGGCAATGCGCTGTCCGGACTCGCCGTGGCCGCCCCGGGACAGCCGTGGCCGATCGCCGCGTCGACCATCGTCGCCTACGCCCTGGTCTGGGTCGGCGTCGCGCTGCGGGCGCGCTGGTGGCTGCCGGTCGCCGGATGGGCGTTCAGCGTGCTGTCCTCGGTCATGGTCGCCGTGGAGGCGCCCGCGCTGCCCGACGACGGACCGGTGATCGCGAATCTCGTCGTCTTCGCCGCCGTCACACTCGGCGCGGTGCTCGTCGGACTCGGCATCCGCAACTGGTCGCTGCTGCGCGCCCAGCTGCGGACCGAGCGCGCCGCCACCGCCGCGGAACTCGCCCGCCGCGAGGCCGTGCAGGACAAGGCGCGCATCGCCCGCGAACTGCACGACGTGGTCGCGCACGGCATGTCCGCGATCCAGGTGCGCGCGGCCAGCGCGCGGTACCGGATGCCGGATCTGCCCGCGGAGGCGGCCGCCGAGTTCGACGAGGTCGCCGCCACGGCGCGGTCCGCGATGAGGGAGATGCGCGTGATCCTCGGGCTGCTCCGCGATGAGGAGAGCGAGGCGGAGCACGCGCCGCAGCCGGGGCTCGACGACCTCCCGGCGCTCGTCGCCCGGGCGAACGATCTCGCATCCGTCGCGGAGACCGGATCCTGGCAGCTCAATCCCGCCGAGCGGAGCGACCCGCTGCTGGGGCTCACCGCCTACCGCGTGGTGCAGGAGGGGCTGAGCAACGTCGCCCGGCACGCGCCGGGCGCGGCGACGGAGATCGATTGGACCGAGACGCCGACCGAGCGCGGGATCAGGATCCGCAACGCCGCCCCGACGCGAACGGCCGCGCCGCGTGCGGACGACGGAGGGCACGGCCTCCGCGGCATGCGCGAGCGGGTCGAGGCGATGGGCGGCACGGTCGCCGCGGCCGTCACGGGCGATGGCGGGTATGTGCTGCAGGTGCGCATCCCGCGGGAGGAGAAGGCATGACGACGGTGCTCATCGTGGACGACCAGGCCATGCTCCGGGCGGGCTTCGCCGCGATCCTGCAGGCGCAGGACGGGCTGGAGGTCATCGGGCAGGCCGCGGACGGCGCGGAGGGCGTCGACGAGGCGCGCCGGCTGCGCCCCGAGGTGGTGCTCATGGACGTGCGGATGCCGAACCTCGACGGCATCGAGGCGACGCGCCGGATCATCGCCGCCGCCGAGCGCGACGGCCGCACGCCGCCGGCCGTGCTCGTGCTCACCACGTTCGACGCCGACGAATACGTGCACGAGGCCCTGCAGGCCGGGGCCAGCGGGTTCCTGCTCAAGGACGCCCTGCCGGAGGAGCTCGTGCAGGCGGTGCGCGTGGTGGCGGCGGGCGACGCCCTGCTCGCGCCGCGCATCACCCGCCGCCTGCTGGAGCGCTTCGCGGAGAACCGTCCGCGCTCGAACAACGCCGAGCTGCGCCTGAAGGGGCTCACCGAGCGGGAGCACGAGATCCTCGTGCTGATCGGGCGCGGGCAGTCGAACCGCGAGATCGCGGCCGACCTCTTCCTCGCCGAGCAGACCGTCAAGACGCATGTGAGCCGGATCTTCTCCAAGCTGGGGCTGCGCGACCGCGTGCAGGCCGTGATCCTCGCCTACGACGCCGGCCTTGTGGCGCCCGCCGGCTGATGCCGACAACCGTCGCCCGTCGGCTGAGACCGGCCCAGTCGGCCGACGTCGCCCCCGGATCAGCCCGTCTGCGAGACCGCGACGCCGAACACGGAGAGCCCGACCGCGAGGAACAGGATCAGGATCAGCGCCCACACCAGCAGGATCAGGCTCGAGATGATCACGCCGGCCACGGCCATTCCGCGGCCCGCCGGCTCCTTGCGCAGGCCGGCGATGCCCAGGATCAGCGCCGCGATCGGCACGAGGAACGTGAAGCCGAACACGATCGAGACGAGCGCCAGCACCATGGACGCGATGCTCAGGCCCTTGGGCTCCGGCGCCGCGAGGTAGGCCGGCATCGGATAGTACGGCTGGCCGTTCGCGGGGTGCTGCACCATCGGATACGGCGGCGCGGGCTGATACTGCGGCGTGGACTGATAGGGCGGTCCGGGCTGCGGATCCTGCGGATAGGTCATGATTCCCCCTGGTCGGTGCGACGCGATGCGCCGTGACTCCTTTCCTAGCGCAGTCGAGTCGAACTCGCGCGCGCTATCGCGAACTTGCGACACCGAGATCGTGATACCGCAGTAGGGGGTGGATCCGGCTCCGCAGCGGGACGCGGAGGCCGTGACCCGGGCCCGACCGTAGGGGCATGGCACTCCTCAGCCCGATCCTTGCTTCCACGCCGGCACCGCCCGCACGCACGGCCGCTCCCGGTCCCGTCCCCGCGAAGGTCACGCGCGACACGGCCGTCGACGGCGTGCGGGCGATCCTGCTGGGCGTCGTGGTGCTGCTGCACTCGCTCATGGTCGGGGTGAGCGTCGCCGCCGACGGATCCCCGATCCTGCGCAACGCCATGGAGGGCTGGGACGGGTTCGCCCCGCTCACCTGGATCCTGCAGATCATGCCGCTGTTCTTCGTGCTGGGCGGCTTCGCGTCCTACACGCAGTGGACACGGCAGCGGGCGAAGGGCGCCACCACCGGTGAATACGTGGCGGGGCGGATGCGCCGGCTCCTGCTGCCTGCGTCCGGCGCGATCGCGGCGACCGCCGTGGTGCTGGCCGGTCTCGCGATCGCCGGGGTTCCTGCGGAGATCGTCGCGACGGCCGGCTTCCGGATCAGTCAGCCGCTGTGGTTCCTGGGCGTGTACCTCGGCTGCTCCGCACTCGTGCCGGTCATGGTGCGGCTGCACGAGCGGCACCGGATCCGCACCGTCGTCGCGCTCGCCACCGGGGTCGTCGCGATCGACATCCTGCGCGGTGCGACCGGCGTCACCGCGATCGGACTCGTGAACATGGCCTTCGTGTGGCTGCTGCTGCAGCAGCTCGGCTTCGCGGTGGCGGACGGATCCCTCGACCGGATCCGCCGGGCGCCGCTGCTCGTGACCGCCGGCGTGGCGGTCGCGGTGGCAGCCGTGCTCATCCTCAGCGGTGCCGCGCCGGCTGACCTCATCACCGCGCTCAACCCGCCGATGGCGATCCTCGTCGTGGCCGGTGTCGCGCAGGCTGCCCTGTTCCTCGCCCTGCGCCCCCGGCTGCGCACCTGGGCCGCGGGCCCGCGCACCGCGTCCGCGGTGGGCTGGATCAACGCCAGGGCGATGACGATCTACTCCTGGCACATGCTCGTGGTGGCCGCGCTCGCCGGGGCTCTGCTGCTCTCGCCGCTCGCCCTGCCGGTGCCGCTCAGCGCCGAGTGGTGGGCGAGCCGGCCGCTGTGGTTCGCGGCGGCGCTGATCGCGGTGGCCTTCGTGGTCGTCCGTGCGGGTCGACGCGAGGCCGCGCGGGAGACCCGGGCGATCTCGGTCGGCACCGGGCGCGCGACGGCGTCCGCCTTGCTGGGCGTGGCCGGTGTCGTCGTGATCCTCGTGGCCGGATCCGTCCCCTCCGCCTGGGTGGTCGGGGTGATCCTGGTGCTCGCGGCTCTGCGGCTCGCCTCAGCGTGTGGACCTCGGCTCGCGCACTGAGCGTCGCCACCGCAGCCGCGTGACGAGCACCCCGAGCAGGCAGAGCGCGCCGCCGACGAACATGAGCGGTGTCGGCACCTCGCCGAGGATCAGCCACGACAGCAGGATCGCGATCGCCGGCACCACATAGGTGGTCGCGGAGGTCTGCCCCGCGGTGCTGCGCTGCAGCACGTACGCCCAGGTGGTGAAGGCGATCGCCGTCGGGAAGATGCCGAGGTAGACCACCCACAGGGTCGCGTCGATCGGGGCGGTGTGCAGCGCCCCGACGAGGCTGCCCGTCCACGGCAGCAGTGCGATCGTGCCGGCCGCCGCGCCCAGCCAGGTGAGCGTGGTCGCGTCGGCGCCGGCGCTCAGCAGGTGCTTCTGCACGAGCGTGCACCCGGCGTACATGACCGCGGCGAGCAGTGCGAGCAGGAGCCCGGCGATGTCGAGGACGCCGCTCTTCGCCCCGGAGTTCAGGCCGATGAGCACCACGCCGGCGAAGGCGATCGGGGCTCCGATCAGCAACGGCTTGGGGAAACCTTCGCGCAGGAACAGCCCGCTGAAGACGACCACCATGAGCGGCGCCAGGTTGACCACCATCGCCGCGGTGCCGGCGTCGAGGGTGTGCTCGGCGGCGTTGAGCGCTAGGTTGTAGACGCAGAACCAGCCCACGCCCCAGACGGCGACGAGCAGCCAGAGTCGTCGCGACGGCAGACGGATCCCGCGCCTCAGCGCGATGACCGTGAGGGCCACGGTGCCGACCGCCATGCGCAGCAGCGCCAGCGCGCCGGGATCGAAATGCGGACCGGCGCCGCGGATGCCGATGAACGCCGAGGCCCACAGCACCACCGTGACCACGGCCGCCGTCAGGACGAGGGCTCCGTTGCGCCGTGGAGCGGGCGTGGTCGTGCCCTCGCCCTGCGCGGGGCCCCGCATCCGTTCCGGGGTGGTCTCGGTCATGCTTCGATCGTCGCAGAGACCTCCGACAGCGGTCGAGCACGGCGGCTGCCATCGGCCACCGAGATCCCGCCAGGCGCCCCGGCGGAGGACCGCACGCGGTCGTGGCGTGGCGCCCGCACCCCGTCAGATCGAGTTGCGGCGGGCCTGGATGGGCTCGCCGGCGGTGCCGTCCGCATATGCGGCGGTGATCATCGGATTCCCGATCCCCAGATCGAGCGCGCCCGCGCCGACCGTGATCGATGCGCGGCCGGATCCGTCGAAGGTCACGGATCCGGCCGGTGCGCCGCCGTACGTCACGGAGGCGGTCGAGCGGGGCTGCCCGGACAGGCTCAGCGTGTAGCTGCTGAGGATCCGGATCCCGAGCAGGCCGACGGTCTGATTCGGGGTGACCCCCGTGAAGGCGAGGGGCGCGGGAGCGGCGGCGGCCTGCGGTGGCGCGGGTGCCGGCGCCGGTGCGGGCGCCGGGGTGCCGGGCGCGTCGGGAGCGGGGATGCTCTGCGGCGGGAGCGACCCGGGGTCACCGTCCGGGGCGGGCGCATCGGGTGCGGGCGCGGCGACGGTCTCGACGGGAGGCGGGGTCGTCGAGGGAGGCGCCGCGGGGGAGGTCGGTCCGGCGGGCGTCGGGGACCCGCCGCCCTCGAAACCGCCTTGAGTGCGCGGATCCGGATCCCCGAGTGCGGAGATGTCCTGGCCACCGGCCGCGGCATCGCCCGGCGTGCGCGGGAGCCAGAGGCCGGCCGCACCGAGGCCGAGGCACAGCACCACGGCGGCGCCGGACACCCACAGTGCGACCCGGCGCCGCGACGCTGCGTTCCCGGGCGCGGCCTTCCCTGGCACTGCCGGTTCGATCGGCGCGGCGACGGGCAGAGCCAGGGTGTCGGCGAGCGTCGCCCCGGCAGGGGCGAGAGGCGCAGCGAGAGGCGCGGCGAGCTGAGGTCCCCGCAGCGACGCCGCCTCCTGCGACTCGCGGAGCAGGCGCGCCTCACGACGCGTGGCTGCCGCGGGTGAGGCGTGCGGGCCCGCGGAGGGCTGGTCCGTCGGCTCTGTCATCGTGGTGGTCTCCGTCGGGGCACGGCGCCGGCCCCGCGTCCTTCACGTTACCGGCAGCCGCAGGGTTTCTCCTCGGCCGTCGTCGTGCAGGCGCCTCTCCGAGCGGTGCCGGTCGTCGCCGGATCCGGCCGCGCGCCGCTGCCCCGCGGCCGGTCGGCGCCCTCCGATAGACTGGCCCCGCCCGATCGGGCCAGCTCATCAGCCGGTGCAAACCCGGCGAAAGCACGGCGGCCACCGGCCGCACCCAAGGGGGATGCACCCATGCCAGGAATCGTGATCGTCGGCGTCCAGTGGGGCGACGAGGGCAAGGGCAAGGCCACGGATCTGCTCGGCGAGCGCACGGACTGGGTGGTCAAGTTCAACGGCGGCAACAACGCCGGGCACACCGTCGTCGTCGGCGACGAGAAGTACGCCCTGCACCTGCTGCCCTCCGGCATCCTCTCGGCCGGCGTGACCCCTGTGATCGGCAACGGCGTCGTGATCGACCTGGAGGTGCTGTTCCACGAGCTCGAGGCCCTCGGATCCCGGGGCATCGACACGTCGCGTCTGAAGGTGAGCGCCAACGCGCACATCATCACCCAGTACCACCGCACGCTCGACAAGGTCACCGAGCGTTTCCTCGGCAAGCGCATGATCGGCACCACGGGGCGCGGCATCGGGCCCGCCTACGCCGACAAGATCAACCGCGTCGGGATCCGCGTGCAGGACCTGTTCGACGAGAACATCCTGCGCCAGAAGGTCGAGGGCGCCCTCGACCAGAAGAACCACCTCCTCGTGAAGGTCTTCAACCGCCGCGCCATCACGTGCGACGAGATCGTGGAGGACCTGCTCTCCTATGCCGAGCGGCTGCGCCCGATGGTCGCCGACACCGGGCACCTGCTCGACGATGCGCTGCAGCGCGGCGAGGTCGTCGTGTTCGAGGGCGGCCAGGCCACCATGCTCGATGTCGACCACGGCACGTACCCGTTCGTGACGTCCTCCTCGGCGACCGCCGGGGGAGCTGCGACCGGATCCGGCGTCGGCCCCGGCCGTCTGGACCGCATCGTCGGCATCGTGAAGGCCTACACGACGCGCGTCGGATCCGGCCCGTTCCCCACCGAGCTCTTCGACGAGCAGGGCGACTGGCTGCGCGCGCGCGGCTTCGAGTTCGGCACCACCACCGGGCGTCCGCGCCGGGTGGGCTGGTACGACGCGCCGATCACCCGGTACGCGACCCGTGTGAACGGCATCACCGACCTCGTGCTCACCAAGCTCGACATCCTCGACGGTCTGGATCAGGTCCCGGTGTGCGTCGCCTACGACGTCGACGGCGTGCGCTTCGACGACGTGCCGGTGAACCAGAGCGACTTCCACCACGCGAAGCCGATCTTGGAGTACTTCCCGGGCTGGCAGGAGGACATCTCCTCCGCGCGCCGGTTCGAGGATCTGCCGAAGAACGCGCAGGACTACGTGCTCGCGCTGGAGAAGATGAGCGGCACCCGCATCTCGGTGATCGGCGTCGGCCCGGAGCGCGACCAGGTCATCGTCCGGCACGATCTCGTCGACTGACGTGACCCGGTTCTGGGTCGGCGAGTGAGTTCGCCGCATGCCGGAGCCACTCTATTTCGAGTGCACGGCTTATTGACGACTGCACCGGAAGTCGGCGCCAACAACCCGTGCACTCGATAGCAAGCCGTGCACTCGGCGAGAGAGTGAGGATGCGATGACGCGATTCTGGGTCGGCGGCTACGGCGTCGACATGGACGGGCCGGCCGACGGCATCGGCGTGCTGGCGGTCGATGAGGGACGCGGCCCGACGACCCTCGCCTATCGCGGCGCCGTCGCTCCCGCGCCGTCGCCCTCGTGGCTCGCGCAGCACCCGACGCTCGACGTCGTCTATGCGGCGCTCGAGGGTTCCGGCGAGGTCGCCGCGTTCGCGCGCACCGGCGAGAGGGCTCTGCGCCCGCTCGGGCGGCCCGTCGCGGCGGGGCAGTACGTGTGCCACCTCGCCGTCGCCCCGGACGGGCGGTTCCTCGTCGCGAGCTGCTACGGCGACGGCCGTGTGGTGCGGATCGGGCTGGACGCGGCCGGCAGGCTCGTGCCGGATGCGCGCGACAAGGCCGCCGAGCTGCGGGCGGCCCTGTTCGGCGAGGGCTCGGACGAAGCCGGCGAGAGCGGCGACGGCGCCGCTGACCCGATGGCTGCGGCCGACCCGTACGCCTCGGATCCGAATCGTCTGGATCCGAACGGCGATCCCCGGGTCTCGCATGCGCACGCCGCGGCGTTCCTGCCCGACGGGCGGATCGCCACGACCGACCTCGGCTACGACCTCGTGCGGATCTGGCGTCCTGCGGCGTCGGGGCTGACGCTCGACTATGAGGTCGTGCTGCCGCGCGGATCCGGGCCGCGGCACATGGTCGTCCATCCCAGCGGGCACCTGCACGTGGTCACCGAGTACTCGTGCGAGCTGTTCACGCTCGCCGCCGACCGTGAGGGGCGCTGGGAGCTGGTCTCCGGCACCCCGGTGTCGGCGATCGTGACGCCCGGGCACGACTACCCGGCCGAACTCAGCCGCTCCCGCGACGGCGAGACGCTGTACGCAGGAGTGCGCGGCAGCAACACAATTGCCGCGTTGCGCGTGCGCGGATCCGGTGAGCGGGTCGAACCCCTCGCGCTCGCCGACGCGGGAGTGGACTGGCCGCGCCACCACCTCGTGCACGACGGTGCGCTGCTCGTCGCGGGCCAGCGCTCGAATGAGATCAGCGTGCTGGAGCTGGATGACCGTACCGGTGCGCCGGGTCGTGTCCGGCACCGCACCCCCGCGCCGGCCCCGACGCACCTGCTGCCCGCGCGCTGAGCGCGGGCGAACGGAAGCCGCGGCCCTCGGCTAGCGTCCGCCGGGTCTGCCCACGGAGTCGCGCATGACGACCGGCATCGGGATCAGCGACTCGGTCGCGGACTCGGGGTGCAGGATCAGGTCGACCGCGCGGGCGCCCATCGCCTCGTGGGGGAGGGCGACCGTGGTCAGTCCGGGGCGCAGGTAGGCGGCGATCTCGTCGTTGTCGAACGACATGATCGACAGGTCCTCCGGGATGCGCACTCCGAGCTCGCCGGCCGCCTGGTAGGCCCCGAATGCGAGTCGGTCGTTCATCGCGAGGATCGCCCTGGGCGGGTTCTTCTGCCGTAGCAGGCGTCGTGTGGCCTGGTAGCCCTCGTCGGGCTCCCATAGCCACACCGAGACCTCCGCGACGAACGCGAGGTCCTGATCCGCCATCGCATCCCGGATCCCGGCGACGCGCTGGGCGACGGTGGCCGAACGGAAGAGCTCCTTCTCCTTCGCCTCGCTCTGGCCGAGCAGGGCGATGCCGTCGCGGAAGCCGGCGTCCAGGAGCACCTGGATCGCGGCGCGCCCTCCTCGGTACTCGTCGGGGAGCACGGAGTGAGGGAAACGGCTGTTGGTGGCGTTCAGCATCACCGCGGGCGTCTCGATGGGCATGTCGGGGAGGAAGAGCTCCCGTGCGCGCATGGCCGCGAAGACGATGCCGTCGACCTGTCGGTCGAGCGCGGCGCCGATCGCCTCCGTCTCGCGCTTCGGCTCGCCCCCGGTCTCGAGCACCATCATGACGTGCCCGGCCGCCTCTGCGGCCGACAGGGCACCCTTGATGAGCCCGGACGCGAACCGGGTGGTCGCGACGACATCCGAGATGAAGGCGATCGTCTGCGTCTTGTTGGTCTTGAGCCCGCGGGCGGCGACGTTGGGGCGGTATCCGAGCTCAGCGGCCGCGGCGTGCACGCGGTCGTGCGCCTCCTGGGAGAGGCGGGTGTCGGGTTTGCCGTTCAGGATCATCGACGCGGCGGAGACGGAGAGGCCGGCCTTCTTGGCGACATCGGTCAGGGTCACGCGCCTGCTCAGCATCGAGAACGTCCTCCTTGTCTGCGTGCGGTGGCCCTACGCGGCCCGGCTCGTGTCCTGCAGTTGACAAACGTACGCGAGTTGGTTCAGTATTGGCCCGCTGAAAGCTTTCAGCAAAGGGAATCGGGAGTTTTGCTCCCACGACAAAGGAGTCTCTGCATGTCCGCATCTGCACGGGGAAGGCGGGTGCGCGGCGCAACGACCGTCGCCGTGATCGCCTCGCTCGCCGCCATTGCCCTCACGGCGTGCGCGCCCGGTTCGTCGACCGGCGGCGCGACCGCTGCGACGAAGGTCAGCACCGAGCTGACGAAGGACAAGGTCCAGCTCACGATCGCCGACGAGACCGGCTTCCCGCTGACGGACGAGCTCACCAAGGAGTTCACCAAGCAGCACCCGAACATCACATTCAAGATCACCCGCGACACGTTCCAGAACCTCACCGCGAACGCGCCGAAGCTGCTCGCGAGCTCCACGCCGCCGGACCTGATCCGGCTCCCCACCTTGGGCGACACGGTGAAGGACGGCCTGGTCGCCAACCTCGACCCGTACTTCACGGCGTACGGCTGGGACAAGTGGTCACCGGCGCAGCTCGCTCCGCTGCGGATGACGGCCGACGGGGTCCGCGGGAGCGGATCGCTGTACCAGCTCGGCCTCGGCTACAGCGTCACCGGCATCTTCATGAACGCGAAGCTCGCGCAGCAGGCCGGCATCAGCGCGCCGCCGGAGACGCTCGGCGAGCTCGAGGAGGACTTCGCCAAGGCCAAGGCGGCCGGCATCGCGCCCCTGGTCGAGGGCGACAAGGACGGCGTCGTCAACTTCGCCGTGCAGGCGGCGATGAACCAGTACGCCGACAAGCAGCAGTTCCTCGACTGGATGTTCAACAAGCCGGGGGCCAGGTTCAGCACGCCCGGCAACGTCAAGGGCGCCGAGCTGATCCGCACCTGGGCCGACGCAGGCTACTTCCCGTCGGACATCAACGCCCTCGACTACTTCTCCTTCGTCAGTCGCTTCCAGGACGACGGCGGTGTGTTCACGTTCAACGGCAACTGGGAGGCGACGAACTACGCGAAGAAGCTCGGCAAGGATCTGACGTTCTTCCTCGTGCCGCCGGCCGAGAAGGGCGGCAAGCACGTCGCGATGGGCGCGGCGAACTCGTTCTCCGCCGCGGCCAAGTCCAAGCACCTCAACGAGGTGGCGTACTTCCTCAACTGGGTGCACACGAACGACAAGGCGCGTCAGATCGTCGTCGACGTCACCGGGGCGGCCCCCGGAGGAGACCCGTCGCAGGCGCAGCCGAAGGTCGAGAAGGGCTCGATCACCGAGCAGGTCCTCGCGGCCGCCGCGCAGGTCGCCAAGGAGGACGGCCAGGTCGACTTCATGGCGAATACCACGGCGGGCATCTACGCCGGGGTGATCATCCCCGAATCCCAGCTGCTCGTGACCTCCCAGATCTCGGGTCAGGAGTACGTCGACAAGGTGCAGGCGTTCTACGCCCAGGAAATGAAGAAGTAGCCATGACGTCCATGCGGTCTCGCTCCGGCGGGGACACGACCTCCCCCGCCCTGTCGGCACGATGGGTGGCTCGCGACCTCGCCCGCGAGGCCGCCACCGAGCCGACCGGCCGCCCGCCCGCCCGACGCCGGTCGGCGGGGCGCGCCGGCCGGATCGGCTGGGTGCTCGTCGCTCCGGCCCTGTTCTTCTACGCGGCGTTCGTGCTCTGGCCCCTGATCCAGGGCGTCCAGTACTCGTTCTACGAGTGGAACGGCATCGGCCCCTCCACCTGGGTCGGGCTCTCCAACTACCTGACGGTGTTCACGGATCCGGATCTCCTCGGGGCGATCCGCAACGCCTTCGTCCTGATCGCGTTCTTCACCGTCATCCCGGTCACGGCGGGGCTCGTCCTCGCCACGCTGATCCGCTCGGTGCGCGCCGGCTTCTTCTCGAGCGCGTCGCAGACGATCCTGTTCCTGCCCCAGATCATCCCGCTGGCCGCTGCAGGCATCGCGTGGTCGTGGATGTACGCCCAGACCGGCGCGGTCAACCAGATCCTCGGCTGGATCGGGCTGGGCGGGCTCGCGCGCCCGTGGCTCGGCGACTACCAGACGGCCCTGCCGGCCGTGGGCCTGATCGGCTCGTGGACCCTCACCGGGCTGTGCACCGTGCTGCTGCTCACCGGCATCGGCAAGATCGACGTCTCGCTGTACGAGGCGGCTCGTCTGGACGGCGCGGGATGGTGGCGCGAGTTCTTCACCATCACCATCCCGGGGCTGCGCCAGGAGCTGGCCGTGCTGGTGACCATCACGATCATCGCCGCGCTGAGCAGCTTCGACATCATCTACACCACCACCCTCGGCGGCCCAGGACGGGCCACCCTCGTGCCGGGCATCTCCATCTACCGGATCGGCTTCACCCAGAGCGAGGTGGGGCTCGCCTCCGCCTTCGGGATCGTCCTGATGATCCTCGTGCTCGCGGTGGTCCTCCCGATCCAGCGTCTCTCGAAAGTCCGTGACAAATGATCGTCAACCCGATCGAGAAGTGGACGGGGCGGGTGCTCCTCGTCCTGGTCCTCGTGCTCACCGTCATCCCGCTGCTGAACATGGTTTCGGCCGCTCTGCAGCCGGCCGACGTGAACCCGACCGGGCTCGCCTGGCCGTCGGATCCCCAGTGGGGGAACTTCTTCGAGGCGTTCAACACCGGGCACGTGTGGGAACTCCTCGGCTCGAGCGCGCTCGTCGTGCTGGGCGTGGTGCCGATCAGCCTGATCGTGGCGTCGCTCGCCGGCTACGCGCTCGGCGGGATCAGGATGCGCGGCTCGCGCGCCGTGCTCATCCTGTTCATCCTCGGGCTCACGATCCCGTTCGAGGCGATCATCATCCCGCTGTACTACGAGATGCAGTCGCTCAACGTGCTCAACACCCAGTGGGCGATCATCCTCCCGCTCATCGGGCTGTTCATGCCGTTCAGCGTGTTCTGGATGAGGGCGCACTTCGTCGGCGTGCCCGAGGAGCTCGCCGAGGCCGCCCGCATGGACGGCGCCGGCATGTGGCAGGAACTGAGGCACATCCAGCTGCCACTCGCCCGGCCGGCGCTGTCGGCGCTGGCGATCCTGCTGTTCCTGTGGACGTGGAACCAGTTTCTGCTGCCCGTGGTGCTCGTCTCGGATCCCCTGCAGCGCACCGTCGCGGGAGCGCTCACGTTCTTCCAGGGCCAGTACAGCCTGAGCATCCCGCTGCTGAACGCGGGCGCGCTGATCATCATCCTCCCCACCGTCCTGATCTTCGTGATCTTCCAGCGCCAGTTCATCAAGGCGCTGATCCAGGGCGCGGTCAAGGGCTGACGGGATGGGGTTCAGCACACGGGATCACTGGGTCTGGGATTTCTGGGTCGCCGACGACGGCGACCTGTTCCACCTGTTCTATCTGCATGCTCCGATGTCACTCGTGGATCCGGATCTCCGGCATCGCAACGCCCGCATCGGCCATGCCACCTCGCGCGACCTCGTAGAGTGGACGGACCACGGCGTCGCGCTGACCCCCGGTGAGCCGGGGGAGATGGACGCCTCGGCGACCTGGACAGGCAGCGTGATCCGCGCCGACGACGGATCGTGGCGGATGTTCTACACGGGCTCGAGGTTCCTCGCGCCGAACGAGGTCGCGAACATCGAGACCGTGGGCGTCGCCCGATCGGAAGACCTGTTCACGTGGCACAAGCTCCCCGAGGTGCGGCTCTCGGCCGATCCGCAGTGGTACGAGCTCCTTCCCGACGGCACGTGGCACGAGGAGGCATGGCGCGACCCCTGGGTGTTCCGCGACCCCCACGGGGACGGGTGGCACATGCTCGTGACCGCGCGGTCGCGCACGGGCACGACGACTCGTGACCGCGGGGTCGTCGGGCACGCCCGGTCGGCCGATCTCTCCGAATGGTGCATCGGTCCGCCGCTCACCGAGCCCGGTACGGGGTTCGCGCACCTGGAGGTGCCGCAGCCCGTGCGCCTGAGCGAGCGCGACTGGCTGCTGTTCTCGTGCGACGCGGCCCATCTCGCCGGCGACCGCCACGGCGGGCGGGGCGGGATCTGGATCGCCCCCGCGGCTTCGCCCACGGGGCCGTACGACCTCGACCGGGCAGAACTGCTCGCGGACGAACGCTATTACGCGGGGCGCGTGGTCACGGACCGCGCGGGCACCCCTTGGCTGCTCGCCTTCGAGAACGCCGGATCGGGCGGTGCCTTCGCCGGGCGCCTCACCGATCCACTCGCCCTGGACCAGACAGGTCCGACCCCTCGGTTGGCCGATTCGCGGGCAGCCGACGATGCAGAGGAGACGCCATGACGCGGACCGACATCCACGGAACTGCCGAGGGCGGGTACGAGGAGGTCGCCGAGGCGTTCGCGGACGCCTTCGTCGGACGGCCGACGATGGGCGCCGGTCTGACGGTCCGCGTCGACGGCCGGAGGGTGGTGCACCTCTGGGGCGGCGTCGCCGACGAGCAGCGGGCGACGTCGTGGGACGAGGACACCGCATCTGTGATCTTCTCGTGCACCAAGGGCGTGATGTCGGTGCTGATCGCGCGGCTGGTGCAGGAGGGGCTGCTCGACTACGAGCAGCCGGTCGCGCGGTACTGGCCGGAGTTCGCGGCCGCCAGTAAGGCCGACGTGACGGTCGCAGAGCTGCTGGCGCATCGGGCGGGACTCTCCGCCTTCCGGCGCGCCCTCACCCTGGATCAGGCGCTCGACTGGTCTTTCGTCACGGCCGCGCTCGCCGCGCAGGAGCCGCTGTGGGCACCGGGCACCGGTTACGCCTACCACGCGATCACCCACGGCTGGCTCGCAGGCGAGCTCGTGCGACGGGCGACGGGGCAGTTGCCCGGCGGGTACCTCGCGCGCATGGCGGAGGCTTGGTCGGACGGGATCTGGATCGGCCTGCCCGACGCCCAACGCTCCCGTATCGCCCACCTGCAGGCGTCGGAGAGCCAGCGAGAGGCGGGACGGCAGCTCGAGGCGGCAGAATCCCCGTGGACGCCACGGGCGATGACGCTCGGCGGCGCCTTCCCCGCGGCGCTGGTGACTCCGGGAAGCGGGTTCAACGATCCGGGCGTGCAGGCGGCGCAGATCCCGGGCGCCGGCGGGATCGCCACGACCGATGCGTTGAGCGCCTTCTGGTCGGCCACCGTCACGGAGACCGATGGCGTGCGCCTGATCGACGACGCGGTCCTCGATCAGGCGCTGATCCCGATGAGTGCGGGCGAGCCGGTGTTCCCCACCGACGGCCCCTGGCCCCGGTGGGCGCGCGGGTTCCAGCTCGACTCCGAGGCGCGACGCTACCTGGGCGAGGCAAGCTTCGGCCACGACGGCGCCGGGGGCCAGGTCGCCTTCGCCGACCGCGACGCCCGCGTGGGGTTCGCGTTCGTGACCAACTGGATGGAGGCCGGTGCGGACGACCGCGCCACGAACATCGTCGACGCGCTCCGGCGCAGCGTCTGATCACCGAGGGGCCAGACCGGGGCGCGGGCGCCAACACCTACCGGGCACCCGCACCGATGCACCTGCTGCTCGCGCGCTGAGTCCCGCCCCTAGACTCCTGCCATGACCCCTCCGCCCTCGGCGTCCGTCGGCCAGGTCGTGGTGCTGCTCGAGCGCTGGCCGGATCCGGTTCCGCCCGCCGAGCTCCCCATCCGGGGCGCGATGCGGGCCGGCGCCCGCGTCGTCTTCGTGGTGCTGCTGCTCCTCGCCACGGTCGTGGGGGCGGGCACGGTCGTCCCGCTCTGGACCCTGCCGACTCCGGGCGTCTGGTTCTCCGTGCTCTTCACCGTGTTCATCGCGGTGGTCGTCGTCGTGCTCTGGCTCGTCTACATCGGTGCGCTGGCCCACAGCGCGTCGAGGGTGCGCGCGCGGACGCGCTGGCGTGCAGCGGCCGGTCGCATCGAGCGACTCGACGGCACGGTCGTCGCGCGCACGGTGTCGACGATCGAGGACGGCGGCGTGGACCGCTTCGAGCTCGCGGTCGACACGTCGCAGGGCCGGTCGTCGGCGACGTGGGAGCGTCCGAACGCCCGGTCCAGGATGCTCTTGCAGACCCAGGTGCCGGGCGTGGGCGCGAGCGCGCGGGTGTGGCGGATCCGGCAGGCCGGAGCCGAAGATCCGCTGGTCGTCGAGATCCTGGATCCGTCGGTGGTGGCCTCTCCATCCGCGCAGCAGTGACCGACCGCGAGGATCCGGACGCTACGCCGCCTGCGGACGCATGCCCATCCGGGCCAGCACGACGTCCTCCACGATCTGGATCACGTTGTAGAGAAGCAGCGAGACGACGGTGACCACCACGACGGATGTCCACAGCGCGGTGAACTGCGCCTGTGGGATGAAGCCGCCGATCGAGCCGCCGATCCCGCCGCCGACCGCCAGCCACTCGGCCAGCAACGCGCCGGTGATCGCGCCGGGGACCGAGATGCGCACCGCGGCGAAGAAGGCGGGAAGCGAAGCGGGCATCGCCACTTTCCGCAGCTTGGCCCAGGCGCCGCCGCCGTAGACCTCCACGAGGTCGTTCATCTGCGCGGAGGCCGACTTCAGCCCGAACGAGATGTTTACCAGCGCGGGGAACAGCACGACGATGCCGCCGATCACGGCGACGGTCCAGAGGTCGCGCCCGAAGATCATGATGATTACCGGAGCCATCGCGATGAGCGGAACGGAGCGCAGCAGCATCGCCACCGGCATGAGCGCGTGCTCGACGCCGCGACTCAGCTGGAAGGCCGCAGCGCCGAGCAGCGCGACAACCAGACCTGCCGCGAATCCGATCGCCGAGTGCCCGAGCGTCACGGCGAGATTGCCGAGGATGAGTTCCCGGTTCGCTGCAGCGGCGGGGACGACGAACAGATACCGCCACACATCGACGGGGCCCTTCGCGATGAGCGGGGACACTCCCGACAGCCAGAGCACGCCGACCCAGAGGACGCCGACCGTGAGCAGCGTCAGCAGGGAGGTGAGTAGTCCCCAGCCTGCGGCGGAGAGCACCCGCCTGGTGCGCTCGCGCCGCAGCCGGGCGTCGACGTCGACGATGGATTGCGCGGCGGTGACGGTGATCACGGTCATCGCGAGGCTCCCTTCGACCAGGGGGTGAGGGATCTCGCGGCCAGACCCACCAGCGCGAACCCGGCGAGGGCGACCGCACCGCTGGCGAGCGCCAGCCCCCACACGACGGCCGCGTCGGAGTTCTGCTGGGCGAGGATCATGGCGAGACCGACGCCGCGCTCGATCTTGCCGAAGAACTCGCCGAGCACGGCGCCGAGGAACGCCGCCGGCACGGCGATCTGCAGCGCGTTCAGCACGGCGGGCAGCGCCGCGATGAAGCGCACCTTGACGAGCTGAGTGAATGCGGATCCGCCGTACACGGTGACGACGTCGAGGCTCGCCCGGTCGGCCGACTTCAACCCCAGCAGGGCGCCCACGACGGTTGTGAAGAACACCGACAATGCGGCGAGGAAGACCGCGGTCCCGCTCGGCTGCCCTGCCGCGGCGGGAGGCCCGATGAGCACCACGGCGAGCATGCCCACGGCGACGATCGGGACGCAGTAGGTCGTGATCGCGAGCTGCATCGCCACGCCCTCCAGCTTCGGGATCACGAGCACGACGGCGGACAGCAGCAGCGCCAGTCCGTTGCCCCACAGGTAGCCGATCCCGGCCTCGGCGAGGGTCACCGCGAAGTTCTGCTCGTAGTAGGTCCATCCGCTGCGCACGAAGCCGGCCAGCACCTGGGGCGGAGTCGGCACGGTGATCGTGCCCACCGCGCTCCTGCCGAAGGCCGCCGCGACGATCCACCAGAACGCGAACAGCACCACGGCGCCGATCACGCCGATCATCCACGGCGGCAGACATCGCCCGGCAAGCGCGGTGCGTGCGTCAGTGGTCATCGGCCGCGGCGCCCCCGACGCCGAAGAGCAGTTCGGATGCCTCGTCGACGTAGGCGTGGAACTCCGGCGTGCGCATCATCTCGGGTGTGCGCGGGCGCGGCAGATCGATCGTCATGACGGCCTTGACGCGCCCTGGACGCGGGCTCATCACGGCCACCTGATCGGAGAGGAAGATCGCCTCGGACACGCCATGGGTGACCAGCAGCGTGGTCGCCGGCTTCTCTGTCCAGATCCGCAGCAGCTCGAGGTTGAGTTTCTGCCGGGTCATGTCGTCGAGTGCACCGAACGGCTCGTCGAACAGCAGCACGTCGGGCTTGAGAATCAACGAGCGTGCGATCGAGACGCGCTGGCGCATGCCGCCGGAGAGCTGGGCCGGCTTCGCCTTCTCGAACCCCGTGAGGCCGACGAGCTCGATGAGCTCCGAGACGTACGCCTTGTCGACGCTCTGCCCGGCGATCTCGAAGGGCAGCCGCACGTTCGACATCACGCTGCGCCACGGCATCAGTGCGGAGTCCTGGAAGGCGATGCCGAGCTTGTGCGCACGGCGCAGCTCGTCGGGGCTGCGTCCGTCGACCCGGGTCGTGCCGCTCGTGGGGCGCTCGAGACCGGCGAGGATGCGCAGGATCGTCGACTTCCCGCAGCCGGACGGGCCGAGCAGCGAGAGGAAGGTTCCCTGTGCGGTGTGCAGATCGGTGTCCTGCAGCGCGACGACGCTCTTGCGTCCGCTCGTGAACACCTTGTTCAGGGCTGTGATCTGCAGGCCGGTGCCCAGAGCGACGCTCTGGGCACCGGCCGCGGCCCTGATCGCGGAATCCGACATGGCGGTGGCCGTGTCAGCCCGCGTACTTCACCAACTCGGGGTGGGTCTTGTAGACCTCCTCGAGCAGTGACAGGTCGAAAAGATCCTTGGGGGTCAGAGTGACGCCGGCCCCGGCCAGGCTCTTGATCGTGCTCTTCTGCAGCTCGTCCGAGATGGTGAAGAGCCCGTTCTTCGCGGTCTCGTCGGAGACGACGAGCTTCTCGGCCTGCTCCTTGGCGCCGGCGATCGAGTTCGTCAGATCCAGCTTGAGGTCCTTGCCGTAGTTCTCGACGGCCAGCTTCGCGCCGGCTTCCGGATCCTTGACCGCGTCGGTCCAGCCCTTGATCTCGGCCACCAGGAACGACTTCAGCCGCTCGCGATGCTTCGCGATCATGTCGTCGGTGGTCGTGACGGTCTCGGCCACGAAGGGCAGCCCGTTGTCGGCGAACGGCAGGTTGGTGGTCTCGACGCCCTTGGCTTTGACCGTGATCGCCTCATTGGTGAGGTAGGCGATGAAGCCGTCGACGTCGCCGTTGAGCAGGGGCGCCGGGTCGTACTGAACGGGAACGATCGTCACGTCCTTGTCCGTGAGCCCGTTGGCGGCGAGCAGCGCCTTGAACAGTGCGGTGTTCGAGTCCTGGACGCCGATCTTCTTGCCCTTGAGGTCGGCGGGCGTGGCGATGTCGCCCTTGCTCTTCAGGGACAGCACCGTGAACGGGTTCTTCTGGTACGTGGTGCCGATGATCTTCAGCGGCGCGCCCTCACTCGCCACGACGGATCCGATCGAGACGGCATCGGAGAGGGCGATGTCGGTCTTGCCCGACAGCAGCTCGGCGGCGCCCGTGGACGGGCCGGGAGTGAGCGTGACGGTGAGGCCGGCGTCCTTGTAGTAGCCCTTCGAGTCGGCGAAGAACTCGCCGGAGAACTCCTCGTTCTTGATCCAGCTGAGCTGGACGTTGAGTTTTCCGCCGTCGGATGCGCCCTCGGTGGGCGTCTGAGCCGCCGAGCCGCCGCTCGAGCAGGCGCTCAGTGCGATCGCGGTGACGGCCGCGGCGGCGAGTGCCGCCAGCGAGCGCCGGAGCGAGGAGTGAGATGTCATGTGCGGGTCTCCTGCCGGTGAAGCTCTTCGGGTGTGCGTCGCGCCGGCGATCCGGCGCGAGCAGTTCCCTCACGGTACGGACGTCATGTTTCGGCCAGACGCACGGTTGGTTGCCCCGCTGTTTCGCGCGCGATCGGGACGGAGCCGCCCCGTCGTCTCGCGGGATAGGAGCGGAATCTGACGAACCCGTGAGGAATCCTCGCCCGGCCGCGGGCGTTCTGCGAGGGTGGGACGGAGGTTGCGTCACCCCCACCGCACCGCGATCGGAAGGCTCCTGATGACCGACGAATACGACCTGATCGTGCTGGGCGGCGGCCCGGTGGGAGAGAACGTGGCCGACCGCGCCGTGCAGGGCGGGCTCACCGCCGTGATCGTGGAGAGCGAGCTGGTCGGCGGCGAATGCTCGTACTGGGCGTGCATGCCGTCGAAGGCGCTGCTGCGCTCGCCGCAGGCGCTGCGCGCGGCACAGCACGTCGGCGGCGCGGCGGAAGCGGTGACCGGCCGCCTCGACGTGCGCGCGGTGCTCGACCGGCGCGACTCGTTCACGAGCCACTGGCAGGACGACGGCCAGGTTGCCTGGCTCGATTCCGCCGGGATCGACCTCATGCGCGGGCACGGACGCCTGAGCGGTGAACGCAAGGTCGCCGTCACCCAGCCCGACGGCAGTGTGCGCACCCTCACCGCTCGGCACGCGGTGGTCATCAGCACCGGATCCGATGCCGCGATCCCCCCGATCCCGGGGCTGCACGAGGCGAACCCGTGGACCAGCCGCGAGGCCACGAGCGCCGAGGAGATCCCCGCGTCGCTCGTCGTGATCGGCGGCGGCGTGGTCGCCGTCGAGATGGCCACCGCCTACGCCTCGCTCGGTGCTGAGGTCACCGTGCTCGCCCGCAGCGGACTGCTCGGATCCGTCGAGCCGTTCGCCGGCGAGCTCGTCACCGAGGGGCTGCGCGCGCTCGGTGTCGACGTGCGCACGGGCGTCGTCACGAAGAGCGTCTCGCGCGACGCCGACGGGGTCACCGTCACGACGGACGGCGGCGACGTGCGTGCCGCGGAGATCCTCGTCGCGACGGGCCGCACGCCCCGCAGCGGCGACATCGGGCTCGAGACGGTGGGGCTCGCCGCGGGCCGGTATATCCGCACCGACGACACGCTGCAGGTGCCCGGCGTGGACTGGCTCTACGCCGTCGGCGACGTGAACGGCCGCGTGCTGCTCACACACCAGGGCAAGTACCAGGCCCGCGCCGCGGGCGACGTCATCGCCGCCCGCGCGAAGGGCGAGCCGGTCGACGACGACCGCTGGGGCCGGCACGTCGCGACGGCGGACCACACGGCCGTGCCGCAGGTCGTCTTCGGCGAGCCCGAGGTCGCGGCCGTGGGCGTCACCGCTGCGGCCGCCCGCGAGGCGGGCCACCGCGTGCGCGAGGTCCAGGTCGAGTTCTCCTCCGTCGCCGGCGCTTCGCTGCACGCCGACGGCTACAAGGGCCGCGCGCACATGGTCGTGGACGAGGACCGGCAGGTGCTGCTCGGCGTGACCCTGGTCGGATCCGATGTCGCGGAGCTCATCCACGCCGCCACGATCGCGGTCGTCGGCGAGGTCCCGCTGGCCCGGCTCTGGCACGCGGTGCCGTCGTATCCGACCATGAGCGAGGTGTGGCTGCGGCTGCTCGAGGCCTACGGGCGGCAGACCGCCTGAGGGCTGCCCCGTCCCCGTGGTGCGGCCGGTCTTTCTGGTTTCAGAGCGCGCAAATGGCTCCATTCGGGCCCCGGATCCAGCCATTTGCGCGCTTTGAAAACATGGATGGTCCGGTCGGAGCGGGAATCCCGGCGGATGTCGGTCTGTTTCCGATGTGGCGGGCGTTCTTCATGGATGTCGGAGGCTTGGCCTACTGTCGGAAGGGCGCCGTGGCGCACACCGGGCAGGCGCACGCGGACGCACGTGTCTCATCGATCTGAACAGGACGGACGAGCATGCAAGCAGTATTCGAAGGACGAGTCGTCGCGAACGCCGATGACGCCGATGTGGTGCTCATCGAGGGCAACAGGTACTTCCCGCCGACGGCCGTCACCGAGGGCGTGCTGCAGGAGAGCCCCACGCCGTACACCTGTCCGTGGAAGGGCGAGTGCCAGTACTACTCGCTCCGCGTGAACGAGCAGGACCACAAGGATCTGGCGTGGGCGTATCCGCACCCCTACCCGACGGCCATCGAACGGGTCGGCGTCGACTTCTCCGGCTACGTCGCGTTCGACCGCAAGGTCGAGATCCGCGCGGGCGACGTGCCCCAGGAGGGGGCGCTCCCCTGAGGGGCGGGACCGCGATGATCGAATTCCGCTCCGTCACGAAGACGTTCCCGGACGGCACCCGCGCCGTCGACGACTTCAGCCTGGTCATCCCCGCCCGGCAGACGACCGTGCTGGTCGGCTCGTCGGGATCCGGCAAGACCACACTGCTGCGCATGATCAACCGCATGGTCGAGCCCAGCTCGGGCGCCGTCGAGATCGACGGCGAGAGCGTGCTCGAGGGCGACCCCGTCGCCCTGCGCCGGCGCATCGGCTACGTGATGCAGAACTCCGGACTCCTGCCGCACTTCAGCGTGATCGACAACGTCGCCACGGTGCTGCGCCTGAACGGCGTCGCTCGGCGTGAGGCCCACGTCCGCGCGCGCGAGCTGCTCGACACCGTCGGCCTCGACCAGGCGCTCGCCGACCGCTATCCCAGCCAGCTCTCCGGTGGACAGCAGCAGCGCGTCGGTGTGGCACGCGGGCTCGCCGCGGATCCGAACATCCTGCTGATGGACGAGCCGTTCGGCGCCGTCGACCCGATCGTGCGCACCGAGCTGCAGCAGGAGCTGCTGCGTCTGCAGCGCGAACTGGGCAAGACCGTGGTGTTCGTCACTCATGACATCGACGAGGCGCTGCTGCTCGGCGACCGGATCGTGATCCTCGGCAAGAGCGCCCGCATCGTGCAGCAGGGCACGCCGGACGAGATCCTCGCCGCTCCCGCCGACGACTTCGTGGCCGCGTTCATCGGCGCCGACCGTGGACGCCGCGCACTGCACCTGCGGGAGACCCCGCACGGCACGGTCGTCGTCGATGCCGACGGGCGTGCCCAGGGCACGCTCGTGCAGTCGCCCGCGGATCTCCTCGATGCGCATCCGCCGCAGGCGGCGGACGAGGTCGGCTGACATGACCTGGATCATCGACAACCTCGGGCTCATCGCGAGCCTCGCCGCCGTGCATCTGCAGCAGAGCCTGATCGCTCTCGTGCTCGGGGTCGTCGTCTCGGTGCCGCTGGGGTGGATCGCCTGGCGGTACCGGCTGGTGCGCGGCCCCGTGATCGTGCTTACCGGCCTGCTCTACACGATCCCCTCCCTGGCGCTGCTCATCCTGCTGCCGGCGCTGCTCGGCTACTCTGCCATCAGCCCCACCAACCTCATCGTGGCCCTGGCCATCTACAACGTGGCGATCCTCGTCCGTGCGGTCGCCGACGGGCTCGACTCGGTCGATGCCGATGTGCGTCGCGCCGCGATCGCCATGGGCTACGGATCCGGACGCCGGTTCTGGACCGTCGACATGCCGCTCGCGGGCCCGGTGATCCTGGCCGGCGTGCGCGTCGCCGCCGTGTCCACGATCGCCCTGGCCACGGTCGGCATCCTGGTCGGCGTGCAGAACCTCGGCTACCTCTTCACGAATGGACTCGACCGCCGCCTCATCGAGGAGGTGTTCGCCGGAGTGATCGCGGTGATCCTGCTCGCGCTCGTGATCGACGCGCTGCTCGTCGTGCTCGGCCGCGTGCTGATGCCTTGGCAGCGCAGCACCCGCCGGGGCACGCGCAGCAGCCGGTCCGCCGTCGCAGTCGGGGGTGCCGTATGAGCCTCTTCGCCGACGCGATCCGGTGGCTGCTCGACCCTGCGCAGTGGACCGGCTCCTACGCCCTTCCCGTGCTGCTCGGCCAGCACCTGCTCTACACGGTCGTGTCGGTGCTCGTCGCGAGCCTGATCGCCGTGCCGGCCGGCTGGGTGATCGGGCACACCGGCCGTGGACGCGAGGTCGCCGTGGCGATCTCGGGCGCCGCGCGTGCGATCCCCTCGTTCGGACTGCTGATCCTGCTCGTGCTGCTGTTCGGCGTGCTGCAGGTGCCGGCGGCCGCGCTGGTGACGCTCGTGCTGCTCGCGATCCCGTCGCTGCTCGCCGGTGCGTACACCGGGATCGAGGCGATCGAGCCCCGGGTGATCGACGCGGCGAAGGCGATGGGGATGACGCCGTGGCAGGTTTTCTGGAAGGTCGAGTTCCCGCTCGGTCTGCCCCTGCTGGTCGGCGGCCTGCGCGCGGCGACGCTGCAGGTGATCGCGACCGTGACGATCGCGGCCTGGGTGAACCTCGGCGGCCTCGGCTACCCGATCATCCAGGGCATCCCTCTCGGCCGCTTCGACCAGGTGCTCGCGGGGGCCCTCCTCGTCGCGGCGCTCGCCCTGATCGCCGACCTGCTGTTCGCGATCGCGCAGCGCGCCGCCGTCCCGGCCGGTGTGCGTGCGGCCGGCGGTCGCTCCGAAGCCGAACCCCACGCCCGCGGGCGCTCCCTGAGCCTGTCGAAGGCCGCCGCACGCACCTGACCTGCACCGACTCCCCCACCGAAGAGAGGCACACCATGTTCACCGCTCGCATCACCCGCATCGCCGCTGCCGCGACGGTCGCGGCCGCCGTCGCGCTCGCGCTCAGCGCCTGCAGCTCCAGCAACCCGCTCGACAAGCCCACCGCGACCGGCGGATCCGGCTCCTCCGACACGGTCGTGATTGGATCCCAGGCCTATTACTCGAACGAGATCATCGCGGAGATCTACGCGCAGGCCCTCGAGAAGGACGGCGTGAAGGTCGATCGCAAGTTCAACATCGGCCAGCGCGACGCCTACATGCCCGACGTCAAGTCCGGCGCGATCAACCTGTTCCCCGAGTACACCGGCAATCTGCTCGAGTACCTGGGCGGCAAGGCCGACACGAACAGCCCCGACGACGTGTACGCCGCGCTGAAGAAGGCCCTGCCGTCGGGCCTCACCGTGCTCGACTACGCGAAGGCCGCCGATCAGGACACCTACACGGTGACCAAGGCGAACGCCGATAAGTACAGCCTCGAATCGATCGCCGACCTCTCGAAGGTGCCCGCGCCCGTCACGGTGGGCGCCGCGCCCGAGTTCGAGAAGCGCCCGTACGGCCCCGCAGCCGCGAAGACCCTGTACGGCGTCGACCTGGCGTTCTCGGCCACCGGCCAGACCACGCTCGAGGCGCTGAAGGCCGGCACCGTGCAGGTCGCCGACATCTATTCCGCCGACCCGGCGTTCGCCAGCGGTGACCTGGTCGCGCTGAAGGATCCGAAGAACCTCATCCTTCCGTCGAACGTCGTGCCGATCGTGAGCGCGAACGTCGCCGACAAGGTGTCGAAGGCGATCAACGCGGTGAGCGCGAAGCTCTCGACCGAGGAGCTCGTCAAGCTCAACGTGCAGAGCACGGCCGACAAGAAGCAGCCGGCCGACATCGCCAAGGCCTGGCTCAAGGAGCAGGGCCTGAGCTGAGGCTCGAACCAGTGACAGGCGGCGGCCCCGGAATCCGATCCCGGGGCCGCCGCCTCGTCTCCGTGCCAGCGACGTCGTCATCGCCACTCCGGGCGGACGGGTGCCGCCGGTCGACCCGGGATCGCTGAACCCCGATGTCGTCGGCGACGCGGAGCGGGTGACGGAGTTCCGCGCATACCTCGAGACGGTCCGGTCTGCCCTCGACCACCCGATCGCACTGGACGCGGTGTCCGTCGCCGACTTCGCGGCGGTCGTGCTGCCGGGCGGCCACGGTCCGATGGCCGATCTCGCGTTCGATGCGGATCTGGGCCGCATCCTCGCCACCGCCGACACTGCAGCCCTCCCGATCGCGCCGTTCTGCCACGGTCCGGCGGGCCTGCTCAGCGCCACCACGACCGACGGCGGGTTCGTCTTCGCCGGGCGGACTCTCACCGTGTTCACCGACGAGGAGGAGCGCACCGGCGGTCTCGGGGCGAACAGTCCGTGGTTCGTCGCGACGACCCTGCGCGACCGCGGTGCGACCGTGCAGGATGCGGATCCGTGGACGTCCCACGTGGTGCGGGACCGCAACCTCATCAGCGGCCAGAATCCGCAGTCCAGCCACGCGGTCGCCCAGGCTCTGCTCGAGGTGCTGGCCGGCTGAGCCCGGCGAGAGGCGGAGCGGGTGGCCCGGGCGGAACCCGAGCCACCCGCCTCGTGCGTCAGCCGTGCAGGGAGAGATGCCGCGCGAAGAACCGCGCCGCATCCTCGCCGGCATGCGCCGGAACGCCGGTGTGCCCGCCGAGGTTGGCCTGCAGGGTCTTCTCGGCGGATCCGAACGCGTCGAACACGTCGAGCGACCGCTGTCGGTCGTTGCCTTCGTCATCCCACTGCAGCAGCACGTGCAGCGGGATGGTGACCTGACGGGCCTCATCGAACATGGCGCGCGGCACGTAACTGCCGGCGAACAAGCCGGCGGCCACGATGCGCGGCTCGGTGCGAGCCAGACGGATCCCGATCGCGAGCACGCCGCCCGAATAGGCGACCGGGCCGCCGATCTCAGGAAGGGCGAGCACCGCGTCGAGCGCCGCCTGCCATTCGGGCACCGTGCGCTCGACCAGCGGCAGCACCAGCCGGTCGATGACGTCCTCGCTCGGGCGTTCGCCGGCGTCGAGGGCCCGCATCAGGTCGGCGCGGGCGCTCTCGAGCTCGGGCAAGGCCGGACGCGTGCCGTTGCCGGGCATCTCGAGAGTGACCGACGCGAAACCCAGCTCGGCGGACGAGCGTGCCCTGTCCTCCAGGCGAGGGCGCATCCGGGCGAGCCCTGGCCCGCTCGGATGGCCGAGCAGGATCAGCGGGGCAGGATGCTCCACGGAGGCGGATTCCGGCAACCAGAGGATGCCGTCGATCCCGTCGAGGGTGAAGTCGCGCTCGATGATGCCGTCGCGATGCGGTTCGGAGGCGAGGCGCCTCTCGGAGGTGAAGGTGAGTTCAGGGGCGATGTTCATGGTCGTGCCTTTCGGGAGTGCGCATATACGGCGCTCCCGGGCGACCTATCGCCCGACCGTGACCCCGAGGAGGAGCACCCACGTCGATTCGTTCATGGGTATCACCTCCTGTTCTCGTGCCAGCACGGCGTAGGCGACAGTAGCATCTCCGCCGGAGTCAGTCGAGGGCGCTCATCACGTGCTTGATGCGCGTGTAGTCGTCGAAGCCGTACTGCGACAGGTCCTTGCCGTAGCCGGAGTGCTTGAAGCCGCCGTGCGGCATGTCCGACACGAACGGGATGTGCGTGTTGATCCACACGCAGCCGAAGTCCAGATCCCGCGAGAATCGCATCGAGCGGGCGTGGTCAGTGGTCCACACCGAGGATGCCAGGGCGAACGGCACGTCGTTGGCGTACGCCAGCGCCTCGTCGTCGTCCTCGAAGGACTGCACGGTCAGCACCGGCCCGAAGATCTCGCTCTGCACGGCCTCGTCGTCCTGGCGCATGCCCGAGACGATCGTCGGCTCGAAGAAGTAGCCGACGTCGCCCTGCCGCTTGCCTCCGGTCTCGATCGTCGCGTGCGCCGGCAGGCGATCCACGAAGCCCTGCACCTGGGCCAGCTGCGCCGCGCTCGAGAGCGGGCCGAAGAACACGCCCTCCTCGTGCGGTGCGCCGGTGCGGGCGTGCGTGCGCACCCTCTCGACGAGCGCCTTCACCAGTTCGTCGTGCACCGAGGCGTGCACGATCACGCGGGTGGCCGCGGTGCAGTCCTGGCCGGCGTTGAAGAAGGCGCCGGTGACGATGCCCTCCGCGGCCTTGGCGATCGACGCGTCCGGGAACACGATCGCCGGAGCCTTGCCGCCGAGTTCGAGGTGCACGCGCTTCACATCAGCCGCGGCCGACTCGGCCACGGCCATGCCGGCCCGCACGGATCCGGTGATCGCGACCATCTGCGGCGTCTTGTGGGCGACCAGGGCGGCACCCGTGCTGCGATCGCCGAGCACGACGTTGAGCGTGCCCGCGGGGGTGTGCTCGGCGACGATCTCGGCGAGCAGCAGAGTGGTGAGCGGGGTGGCCTCGGCCGGCTTCAGCACCACCGTGTTGCCCGCGGCCAGAGCAGGCGCGATCTTCCACACGGCCATGTTCAGCGGGTAGTTCCACGGGGTGACCTGCCCGATCACGCCGATCGGCTCGCGGCGCACGTAGGAGGTGTGTCCCGCCATGTACTCCCCGGCGGCCCTGCCTTCGAGGCTGCGCGCGGCGCCCGCGAAGAAGCGCAGCTGGTCGACGGACTGGTCGATCTCGTCGGCCACGAGGTTCGGGCGGGGCTTGCCGGTGTCCTGCGACTCCAGGTCGGCGAACTCCTCCGCGCGGGCCGCCATCGCGTCCGCGATCCGGAACAGTGCGAGCTGGCGGGCGGCGGGGGTGGTGTCGCGCCAGACCGGGAAGGCGGCGGCCGCGGCGGCGTAGGCGGCGTCGACGTCGCTCTGGTCCGAGATCGGCGCCTGACCGTACACCTGCTCGGTGACGGGGTCGATCAGGTCCATGCGGCCCTCGCCGTGGGCGGCGACGGAGCGCCCGCCGATGAAGTTCTGCAACAGTGCTGTTTCAGACAGTGTGCTCTGCATGCTGATCAGGATAGGTGAGAACCAACGAAATCGGAAGAAATCTGCAACAGATTCTGCGAAATCAGTTGCAGAGCGTCGTTCAGAGTGTCAAGATCATCACATGAGCGACAAGCCGAAGGTGCCGGTACTGGACGACGTGTCGAAGCGGATCATCGAGCTGCTGCAGGAGGACGGTCGTCGGCCCTACGCCGAGATCGGACGAGCCGTGGGTCTCAGTGAAGCAGCTGTGCGCCAGCGCGTGCAGCGGCTCACCGACAGCGGCGTGGTGCAGATCGTCGCGGTGACCGATCCGCGCCAACTCGGATTCTCCCGCATGGCCATGCTCGGCATCCGCGTCGATGGGGATCCGCGTGTCGCCGCGGAGGCCATTGCGAATATTCCCGAGATCGCATATGTCAATGTGACCCTCGGATCCTTCGACATCCTGGCCGAGGCCATCTGCGAGAGCGACGAGGATCTGCTGGCATTGATCGCGACGCGGATCCGCACCATCGAGGGCGTCTCGCACACCGAGTGCTTCCTCTACGCGGGGCTCCACAAGGACCTCTACAACTGGGGAACGCGGTGATCCGCTGAGCCCCCGCTCTCCCCGACCCGGCCGCATCGCGGCTCCGGGGCGCCCCGTCGCGCCCTGAGAACCACCTCTCCACCCCTTCCACCTCCGGACAAGGAATCAGTCATGGGAACGACCGTCTTCGAGCGACGGCAGCCGAGCGCATCGGTCATCGAGCGCTCTCTCGAGAACACGGTGCACGGCGCCTTCTGGCTCGACGACGTCGAACGCCCCGCCTACCCGCAGCTCACGGGTGAGGTCCGCGCCGACCTCGCGATCGTGGGCGGTGGCTACGCCGGCCTGTGGACCGCGATCCGCGCCAAGGAACGCGACCCGCAGCGCACGGTGGTGCTGCTCGAGGCGAACCGTGTGGGCTGGGCCGCATCCGGCCGCAACGGCGGGTTCTGTGAGGCGAGCCTCACGCACGGCGAGGAGAACGGCCTGAACCGCTGGCCGGAGGAGATGGAGCAGCTCGAGCGCCTTGGCCTGGAGAACCTCGACGGCATCCAGGACGCAGTCGAGCGCTATGGGATGGACGTGGACTGGGAGCGCACGGGCCAGATGGCCGTGGCGGTCGAGCCGCACCAGATCGAGTGGATGGAGGGGGATGACTACCTCGACCAGGCCGCCGTGCAGGCCGAGGTCGCCTCGCCGACGTACCTGGCCGGATCCTGGAACCGTGAGGGCTGTGCGATGGTGCACCCCGCGAAGCTCGCCTTCGAGCTCGCACGTGTGGCCACCGAGCTCGGCGTGCAGATCTTCGAGCGCACACGAGTCACAGAGCTCAGCGGCAAGGGCGTGCAGACGGTCGCGGCCGAGAGCGGCTCCGTCGTCGCCGACCAGGTCGCCCTCGCCACGAACGTGTTCCCATCGTTGCTCAAGCGCAACCGGCTGATGACCGTGCCGGTCTACGACTACGCGCTGATGACCGAGCCACTCACCGCGGAGCAGTACGACGCGATCGGCTGGAAGAACCGCCAGGGTCTCGCCGACAGTGCGAACCAGTTCCACTACTACCGCCTGAGCGCCGACAACCGGATCCTGTTCGGCGGCTACGACGCCGTCTACCACTTCGGCGGCAAGGTGCGCGAGGAGTATGAGGAGCGCCCGGAGAGCTTCCGCAAGCTCGCCTCGCATTTCTTCACGACGTTCCCGCAGCTCGAGGGGCTGCAGTTCACGCACCGCTGGGCCGGCGCGATCGACTCGTGCAGCCGGTTCTGCGCGTTCTTCGGCACCGCGCGTGGCGGACGCGTCGCATACGCCACCGGCTTCACCGGGCTCGGCGTCGGCGCGACCCGGTTCGCGGCGGATGTGATGCTCGACGAGCTCGCGGGGCTGACCACCGAGCGCACGCAACTGGAGATGGTGCGCACCAAGCCCATTCCGTTCCCGCCGGAGCCGGCGGCCTCGATCGGCGTGAACCTGGTGCGCGCGGCGATGAACCAGGCCGACCACAACAACGGCAAGCGCAACCTGTTCCTGAAGACGCTGGACGCGGTCGGCATGGGGTTCGACTCATGACCGCGTTGCCCGCCGCGGGGCACGCGGTGACCGACGCCGACCTGGGCCTCGCGCACGCGCCGCTGCCCGCGGACGAGGTCGTGGCCGGCTCTCCCACGACGGCGATGGCCGTGCTGGATGACACCGGCGACCGCGAGATCGGCATCTGGGAGATGACACCGGGCACGGCGCGCGACACCGAGGCGGACGAGCTGTTCGTCGTGCTCTCGGGCCGGGCGACGATCGTGTTCGAGGATCCGTCGCTGCGGGATCTCCAGGTCGGTCCCGGATCCGTGGTGCGCCTCGCCGAGGGCATGCGGACGACGTGGACCGTGACCGAGACCCTGCGCAAGGTCTACATCGCCTGAGCCTTCCCGGAGGCCTTTCCGGCCGGCGGATCCGGGAATACAATCAGCGCGGGGAACTCATTCGCGCGCCCAAGCGGCGCGGCGTTGTGCTGGGCCGACGCGAGGATGACAACACCCCGGAGCTGGGGCTCATCATGTTCGAGAAACTCATGGCGACGGCCGTCCTTCCGGCGACGGACCTCGATCGCGCCAAGGGATGGTGGCACGACGTGCTCGACCGGGATCCGGTCGACGTCGATGTCGAGTCGGGGAACGTGTTCTACGACGTCGGCGGCACCGTGGTGCTGGTGTACCTCACCAGCTTCGCGGGCACGGCGAAGAACACCGCGCTCAACCTCGTGACCGACGACATCGACCGCGACGTGGCGGCGCTGCGCGCCCGAGGGGTCGAGTTCCACGAGTACGACTTCCCCGGGCTGAAGACCGTCGACGGCATCGCGGAACTGGGAGACGAGCGGGCCGCATGGTTCAGCGACAGCGAGGAGAACATCATCGCGCTCGGCCAGCCCTCGCCCGAGATGGTGGAGCGCGTGATGGGCGGGGCGCACGCGGCCGGGTGAGCCACGGATCCCGATCCCGGACTCTCCCCTGACGCTCGCTGGTCGCGAATTGCCGTCATTCCGCTGTCATGGCAGCAATTCGCGACCAGTGAACGGACGCGCCGGGCGGATCCGGGCGCCGGAAGTCGTGCGCCCAGCACTCCCACCGCCCCGCGCTCCTCGCCGTCGCTTCGTCAGCGCCCCTGCGCGAGCAGCGCCAGGTGCAGGGCCGACAGTGTCTCGCCGTCGTCGAGATCGGCGCCGAGCAGGTCCGCGATGAGGGTGAGGCGCTGGTAGAAGACCGAGCGGGACAGGTGCGAGGCGGTCGCCGCCGCGGTGCGGCTGCCGGGGTGGGCGACCACGGCGCGCAGCACGCGAAGCAGGTCGCCGTCCGTGGCGTCGTCGTGGCGGATCAGTGGAGCGAGCAGGCGCGCGCTGTGCTCCTGGAGTCGGTGGTCTCCGCTGAGCTCGGCGGCCAGGCGCGCGAGGGGCCGGTCGGCGACGCGCAGCACGGCACCAGGTTCCGCCTGACGAGCGAGGCGCCGCACGACGGGAATCGCCGCGAGCAGCTCCGCGGTCGTCGTGGCGGGATCGCTGATGGCGCCGGTCCCGAGGTCGTCGAGGAGTGAATCCGGCAGCCGCGTGCCGGCCAGCGAGACGAGCAGGATCCGCTCCGCGCCGACGTCCGCGGACAGCGTGCGCGCGTCCCCGGATCCGGGTCGCGTCGGATCCGTGACGATCTGCACAGCCTGTGACGATCCGCGCGAGTTCTCGCCGGATCCGTGTGCAGATCGTCTCATCGTGTGCGGATCGTCACGCACCGCGGATCCGGGCGATCCGGTGCGTGCCCGCGCGGCTCCGGGTTGTCCGTCGCCGCCCGCCGCGGACACGGCGACGTACAGCGTGCGACCGTGCAGAGGGAAACCCGACGCCTCCAGGCGTGCTTCGATGTCGGCGACCGACACATAGCGCTCGCCGAGGAGCGCCGCGATCAGCCCCTCCGCGCGCAGCCGGGCCCAGGCGCCCTCGCCGTCCGCCAGACGTGACAGCGCCAGTGCCGTGGCCGCCTGCTCGAGCACCGTCGCGGGCCCGGCGGGGTGCGGCGGCCCGGGCAGGGCGACCAGCTCGCCCCACTGCGTGCCGCGGGCGGCCACCGGCACGCGCGTCCACTCCGGCGGAAGCCGACGCGACCGCCCCGTCCAGCCGGCGAGCAGCTCCGCCTCGGCGAGGTCGAACGGGTCGGCGACCACGACCTCGTGCGCGAGATCCTCCAGCACGACGGGCGCGCGCAGCGCTCGCGCGGTCTCCCGCACGACCACCTCGACCGGCGCCCCGCGCAGACTGAGCCCGGTGAACAGCTCGTGCAGTCGCTGCCGCTCCTGCAGCGCCCCGACCTGGCCTGCGATGATCCGGCGGTGCACCTCCTCGGTGACCGCGACGAACTTCACCTCGCGCTCCAACGTCACGAGCGCGAGGTTCCGAGCGCGGCACGCCGCCACGAGCGGCGGGGGCACCACGGCGAACCGCGTGCCGAGCTCCAGCACGATTCCGGCGAGGCCCGCATCGGCCAGCTCGTCGACGAGCCGGGCGAGGGCGTCGGCGGCGCCGGGCCAGCCGGCGCCCGTCGTCAGGAGCAGCTCGCCGCCGTCCAGCAGCGCCGCGACCCGGTCGCTGTCGGACACGTGCACCCAGCGCACCGGCACGTCGACGGATCCGGCCAGCAGCTCGGGGATCCCGGCCTGCAACGAGGCGACCTCGAGGGCGTCGGCGACCGTCGGGAGCCCGGGGTCGCGGTCCGTCGAGAATCGGTCCGGACGATCTGTCCGATCCGTTGCGAAGTCCAGACGATCTGCGGGCACGGATCCATCCTCTCCTTTGCCAGCATGGGAGAGCAAGCCCGCGGGTGCGTCCGATCAGAGTGTCCGGATCCGTGACCCGCACCATCGAACCCCACGACCCGAGGAGCATCGCGTGACCGTGATCCGCCACTTCATCGACGGAGCCGACACCGGCGAGACCGAGCGCACCGGCCCGGTGTACAACCCCGCGACCGGCGAGGCGCACCGCACCGTCGCGTTCGCGAGCGTCGGCGAGGTCGAGCAGGCCATCGCCGCGGCCAAGGCCGCGCTGCCGGCCTGGCGGGCGACGAGCCTCATCAAGCGCGCCGACGTGTTCTTCCGCCTGCGCCAGATCCTCGCCGAGCGGACGCCCGAGCTCGCTGCGATCGTCACGAGCGAGCACGGCAAGGTGCTCTCCGACGCGGCCGGCGAGGTCTCCCGCGGCATCGAGAACGTCGAGTTCGCTGCCGGTCTCGTGCACCTGCTCAAGGGCGAGCGCGCCGAGCAGGTCGCGCGTGGCGTGGACGTGCACTCGGTCAAGCAGCCGGTCGGCGTGGTCGCCTGCATCACCCCGTTTAACTTCCCCGTGATGGTGCCGCTGTGGATGGTCGCCTCGGCGATCGCGTGCGGCAACACCGTCGTGCTCAAGCCCAGCGAGAAGGACCCGTCCGCGGCGATCTGGCTCGCGAAGGCCTTCCAGGAGGCCGGGCTCCCCGACGGCGTGCTGAACGTCGTCAACGGCGACAAGGTCGCGGTCGACACCCTGCTCGACTCGCCCGACGTCAAGGCCGTGAGCTTCGTCGGATCCACCCCGATCGCGAAGTCGATCTACGAGCGGGCCTCGGCGAACGGCAAGCGCGTGCAGGCCCTCGGCGGCGCCAAGAACCACATGGTCGTCATGCCCGACGCCGACATCGACGGCGCGGCAGCCGCGGCGGTCTCCGCGGCTTACGGCTCGGCCGGCGAGCGCTGCATGGCGGTCTCGGTGCTGGTGGCCGTGGGCGAGGTCGCGGATCCGCTGATCGCCTCGATCACTGAGAAGGTGCAGAACCTGCGCATCGGCGACGGCACCGACGCCGCGAGCGAGATGGGGCCGCTGATCACCCGCGAGCACCGGGACCGCGTCGAGTCGTACGTGACCGGTGCCGAGGCGGAGGGCGCCACCGTCGTGCTCGACGGCACGAAGCGCGTCGCCGCCGGCGAGCGCCTCGACGAGAACGGCTTCTTCACCGGCATCAGCCTCATCGACGGTGTGAAGCCCGGCATGAAGCTCTACGAGGACGAGATCTTCGGCCCCGTGCTCGGCGTGGTGCGCGTCGACAGCTACGCGGAGGCCGTGGAGCTCATCAACGCCCACCAGTTCGGCAACGGCGTCGCGATCTTCACCCGCGACGGCGGCACCGCCCGCCAGTTCGAGTTCGACATCGAGGTCGGCATGGTCGGCATCAACGTGCCGATCCCCGTGCCGGTCGGCGCGTTCTCGTTCGGCGGCTGGAAGGCCTCCCTGTTCGGCGACTCGCACATCTACGGCCCCGAGTCGATCCACTTCTACACGCGCTCCAAGGTCGTCACCACGCGCTGGCCCGACCACACCCCGGCGCAGGTCGACCTCGGCTTCCCGAGCAACCACTGAGTCCTGAGAACCACTGAGTCCTGAGAACCACTGACGCGGAAAAGGATCCGAGATCATGACCGTCACCACCGAAACCGCGGCCCTGACCGACCGCCACGGCGCCGTGCACGCCCTGCCCGCCGCCGAGGCCGAGGCGCAGGTTCGCGCCGACGACCGCGCGCACGTGTTCCACTCCTGGAGCGCGCAGGCCGCGATCGACCCGCTGCCCGTCGCCGCGGGCGAGGGATCCACGTTCTGGGACTACCAGGGCAACGCCTACCTCGATTTCTCCAGCCAGCTGGTGAACCTCAACCTGGGTCACCAGCAGCCGGATCTGGTCGCGGCGATCCAGCAGCAGGCCGGCCGTCTCGCGACGATCCAGCCGTCGCTCGCGAACGACGTGCGCGGCGAGCTGGCGCGGCTCATCGCCGAGGTCGCCCCCGAAGGTATGGAGAAGGTCTTCTTCACCAACGGCGGCGCCGACGCGAACGAGTACGCGGTGCGCATGGCGCGCACCGTGACCGGGCGTCGCAAGGTGCTGTCGATGTACCGCAGCTACCACGGCTCCACGGCGACGGCGATCTCGATGACCGGCGACCCGCGGCGCTGGGCGAACGACACCGTCGACAACGGCACCGTGCGCTTCTTCGGCCCGTACCTGTACCGCTCGGCGTTCCACTCGTCGACGCTCGCCGAGGAGTCGCAGCGCGCGCTCGAGCACCTCGAGCAGACCATCCAGCTCGAGGGCCCGTCGACGATCGCCGCGATCATCATCGAGACCGTCGTGGGCACCAACGGCGTGCTCGTGCCGCCGCCCGGCTACCTGCAGGGCGTGCGCGAGCTGTGCGACCGCTACGGCATCGTCTACATCGCGGATGAGGTCATGGTCGGCTTCGGCCGCCTCGGCGAGTGGTTCGGCATCGACGCCTTCGACGCCAAGCCCGACCTCATCACCTTCGCCAAGGGCGTGAACTCCGGCTACGTCCCGCTCGGCGGCGTCGTCATCTCCGACCGGATCGCCTCGGCGTTCGACACCGTCCCGTTCGCGGGCGGGCTCACGTACTCAGGCCACCCGCTCGCGTGCGCCGCGGGCGTCGCGACGTTCGACGTGTTCCGCCGCGACGGGATCCTGGAGCGCGTGCGCGATCTCGGGTCCCGCATCGTGGAGCCGACGCTGCGCTCCTGGGCCGAGAAGCACCCGAGCGTCGGCGAGGTGCGCGGCCAGGGCCTGTTCTGGGCTGTGGAACTCGTGCGCTCGAAGGAGACCCGCGAGCCGCTCGTGCCGTTCAACGCGGCAGGTTCCGACGCCGCCCCGATGGGCGCGTTCGTGGCCGCGGCGAAGAAGGGCGGCGTCTGGCCGTTCGTGCACTTCAACCGCACGCACATCGCGCCGCCGCTCGTGATCACCGAGGACGAGCTGGTGCGCGGCCTCGGCGTGCTGGACGAGGCGCTCGACGTCGCGGACTCTTACACCGACTGAGCCCCGGCGGGCGCCTGCGCGGGCCGACCGGGCCCGCGTTCGCCGAGCCTGTCGCAGCACGGATCCCGTCCCCTATCCGGGGGCGGGATCCGCCGTGTTTCGGGGGCGGTCGCGGTCTGCGCCGTCGCTCAGACCGCGACCGGATCCGGCATCGCGGCGCGGTCGACGCGCCAGCCGTCGTCGATGCGCCGCACGGTCGAGACCGACAGGTTCTCGGGGCCGATCGTGAGGTGCGAGAGGTCGGCGCCGAGACCGTGCAGCAGGGTCAGGATCGTGATGCCGCTGGTCACCACGAGCACCTCGGATCCGGCACTCGCGACATCGTGCAGCGCCTCGGTCGCGCGCCGGGCGACGTCGGCGGGGGACTCGGCGAGCGGATCCTCCGCGGCGAGGGCGTCGAGCGTCGCGAAGAACGGATTGTCGGCCGCCACGTGCGCCTGCATGAGCCGGACGAACTTGCGTGCGCGCACGGCCTCGAGCCGGCCGAAGCACAGCTCGCGCCAGCGCGGATCCGACGTCGGCTGCAGGTCGGATCCGGCGGCGACGAGCAGGCGCGCGGCGGTCTCGCGATGCCGGATGCCGTCGCCCGAGAAAGCGACGTCGAACGTGATTCCGGCGGCGGCGAAGTCGCGGCCGCGTTCGGTGGCCTGATCCTGGCCGAGGGCGGTGAGCGGCGCATCGGACCAGCCCTGCATCCGCTCCGCCGCGTTCAGCATGCTCTGCCCGTGCCGCACCACCCAGATCCGCGTCATGGTTTCAGCCTAGGAGAGTGGCAGTTGCCGTGCGCATCCGCTCAGGTCGCAGTATCTGCTGCCCCAGGGGGTGTTTCGGAGCAGAAAGTGCGACCTGAGCGGAGAGGGACGAGCGCGTCGGGCTCGCCGGCCGCTTCAGGGCGGGTCGCTTCAAAGGGCGGGTCGCTTCACACGGCCGGCCACCACGCCGGATCCGTCCACAGCCCGAGCTCCTGCTCGAGCGCGGCACCGACCCGGAACACCGTGGCGTCGTCGAAGGTGCGCCCGACGATCTGCACTCCCGTGGGGACGCCGTTCGGAGCGATGCCCGACGGCACGGCCAGCACCGGCACGCGGCCGATGACGTTGAACGGCAGGGTCATCAGCTGCGCGAACACGGTGTCGCTGTCGGTGCAGGGCTCGTCGGCGGCCAGGCCCGTGGTGGCGATCGTGGGGCAGACGAGCACGTCGTAGTCCTGCATCACCTCCCCGAACGGACGGTAGAACGCCGACTCCGCCTCGAGCCCGGTCACGAAGTCGCCGCTGTTCGCCGCGGCGGCCGCGAACGCCCGCGTGTACGGCATCAGCTGCGCGGAGCGCTCGGGGTCGCCGTCGGCGATGGACTCGATGAACGGCCCCATCACGGCGCCGAAGTGCGGCCAGCTGGTCTCGAGGGTGCGCTGCGGACCCCAGGGCAGCTCGACCTGCTCGACCACGGCGCCCGCGGCGCGGAGTGCGGTGACGACGCCGAGGGTGTTCGCGACGACAGACGGATCCACCGCGTAGCCGCCCAGGTCGAGGCAGACGGCGATGCGCATGCCGGCGAGCGACGAGACCTCGCCGGACACGGTCGCGACCTCGCGCAGTGACGCCGCGTCGCCCGCCCAGGGCCCGGAGATGACGTTCTGCAGCAGCGCGACGTCGGCGACGCTGCGCCCCATCGGTCCGTCCGCGCAGTACGTGTCGGAGTTGAAGGGGGCAAGACCCGGCACGCGCGCGAACGGGGGCTTGAACCCGACGACGCCGCAGAACGACGAGGGGATCCGGATGGATCCGCCGATGTCGGATCCGGTCGCGAGGATCGTGGAGCCGGCCGCGAGCACCGCTCCGGATCCGCCCGAGGATCCGCCCGGGGAGTATGCGGTGTTCCACGGGTTGCGGGTCACGCCCCAGAGCGCCGTGTGGGTGACGGGGGCGCAGCAGTACTCAGGCGTGGTCGTGCGACCGTGCACCACGGCGCCGGCGGCGAGGATCCGGTCCACGATCGGGTGGGTCTCGGCGGCGACGTGGCCGCGCTCGAGCAGGCTGCCCTCCTCGGCGGTACGGCCGGCGATCGGCTGCTCCTCCTTGAGCATGAGCGGGATGCCCTCGAGAGGCCGGGTGGCCCCGCCGTCCGCGAACCGCTGCTCCGAGTCGAGGGCGGTGGTGCGGGCCGCGTCGAGCCACTGCTCGGTGACGGCGTTGATGGCCGGCTCGGTCGCCGCCGTGCGCGCGATGACCGCGTCGAGCAGCTCGACGGGGGAGAGCTCGCGACGGCGGAACCGTGCGGCTGCCTCGGTGGCGGTGACGTGGTGCAGTTCCATGGGGCTTCCTTGTCTCAGATGGGGTCGTTGAGCGAGCGGAGCGAGACGAAACGCAGTGATCTCGTGAGGGCTCCGCGTTTCGTCTCGGTCGCCTTCGGCGTCCTCGCTCAACGACCCCCGGGGGGGGAGGGGAGGAGCGGGCGCCGTCGTTCAGCGACCCTGGAATGGGCTTGTCATCCGGCCGGGACCGGCACGGAGTCCAGCAGCAGGCGGGTGTACTCGTGCTGCGGATTCGTCAGGATCTCGGTCGTCGCGCCGCGCTCGACGATCTCGCCGCGGCGCATCACCAGGGTCTGCTCGCACACCCGGCGAACGACGGCCAGATCGTGGCTGATGAACAGCAGCGTCAGCCCCTGGCGGCGCCGGATGTCGGCGACCAGGTCCAGCACCTGCGCCTGCACCGAGACGTCCAGGGCGCTGGTGGCCTCGTCCATCACGAGCAGATCGGGCTCGATGGCCAGCGCGCGGGCGATCGCGACGCGCTGGCGCTGCCCGCCGGACAGGGTCTTCGGGCGTGCCACCGCGTGCTCCTCGCTCAGGCCGACCGCCGTCAACAGCTCCCGGGCGCGATCCGCCGCGGCCGCCTTGTCGAGGCCCGCATGCAGTCGCAGCACGTCGCCGACCGCCTGGCCGGCGGGGATGCGCGGATCCAGCGACAGATACGGATCCTGGAACACCATCTGCACGCTCTTGGCTCGCGCGAGTCGTGCCTCGCGGCCCGTCGCGTGTCCCGCGATCTCGCGCCCGCCGATCCGGATCGTTCCCGTATCGGCCTGCTCCAGTCCGACGATCATGCGCGCGAGCGTCGACTTGCCGGATCCGGACTCGCCCACGACGGCGAGCGCACCGCCCACCGGGATCTCGAGGGTGGCATCCGCGACGGCGTGCACCTCGCCGCGACCGCGCACCTTGTACGTCTTCGAGACGCCGGCGACCTCGACCATGGCGGAGCCCGGACTGGCCGAGCCCACGGCGCTGTCGGTTCCTGTCAGGCGCGGCGTCGCCGCGACCAGGCGGCGGGTGTACTCGGCCTGCGGAGCGCGCAGCACGTCGAGGGCGGGACCCTCCTCGACCACGGCGCCGTCCTTCATGACGACCAGCCGGTCGCACAGGGATCCGGCGAGGTTGAGGTCGTGCGTGATGAACAGCATGCCCATGCCGCGTTCGGCGCAGAGCTCACGCAGCACCTGCACGATCTCCGCCTGCGTGGTCACGTCGAGCGCCGTGGTGGGCTCGTCGCACACCAGCAGGCGCGGCGACGTGGTCAGGGCGCCCGCGATCATGACGCGCTGCAGCATGCCGCCGCTCAGCTCGTGCGGGTGCTGGTGCAGGTGCGCGGCAGGCGAGGGCAGCCGCACGTCGGCGAGCAGCTCGGCGGCACGCGCGCGAGCACGGCTTCGGGACCAACCCTCGTTCAGCCGCAGCGCCTCGGTGAGGTGGTCGCCGATCGTGCGCATCGGGTTGATCCCCGCGCGCGGATCCTGGAACACCATCGCCGCATCCGCGCGACGGATCGCCCGGAGCGTCGCCGGCGCGAGGGGCGAGCGGCCGTCGACCGTGACGGTGCCGCCGATCTCGGCCCGCTCGGGCGTGAGGCCGAGCACGGTGCGCGCGGTGAGCGACTTCCCGGATCCGGATTCGCCGACGAGGCCCACGGTCTCGCCGGGAGCGACGGACAGTGTGATCCCGTGCAGCAGGCGGGTGCCGTTCGGCAGATCGAGCGTGAGGTCGCGGATGTCCAGCAGAGCGGAGGCGGAGTGCGCCGCGGCCGTGTCGAGAAGTGCGGCGGTCATGCGGGGATCTCCCCTCCGATGCGGTCGGAGAGATCCTCGCCGACGATGTTGACGGCCACGACCACGAGCACCACCACGATGGCGGGCGCGATGGCGGGCAGGAACTGGCCCGCGGCGATGCCGGACTGGGCCTCGTTGATCATGGCGCCCCAGTCGGCGGTCGGCGCCTGCACGCCGAGCCCGAGGAAGGAGAGGCCGGCGAGCTCGGCGAGCACGTAGCCGAAGTTCAGCGTCGACTGCGCGCCCACGATCGGGGCGATGTTCGGCAGCACGCGGCGCAGCGCGATCCACGCCCCGCCGAAGCCCTGCACGCGATACGCGGCGACGTACGGGCGGGTGCGCTCGGCGGACACGAGCGAGCGGGTCAGCCGCGCCACGAACGGCGCGTACGAGATGCTCATCGCGATGACCGGGGCGACCAGGCCCTTGCCGAACAGGGCGACGGCCATCATCGCGATGAGCAGCGACGGGAAGGCGAACAGCACGTCGAAGACACGGCCCAGGACGGCGTCGATCCAGCCGCCCCTCCATCCGGCGACCAGGCCCAGCAGGATACCCAGCACGGTGGAGAAGACGACGACCAGCAGCGGGCCGAGGAGGGCCGTGCGACCGCCCCAGATGATGCGGCTGAGCAGGTCGCGGCCGAGGCTGTCCGTGCCGAGCCAGTGCGCGGGGGACGGCGCCGCGTAGAACGCGGTGAAGTCGACGGCGTCCGGGTCGTACGGGGCGACCCACGGGGCGAGGATCGCGGTCAGGGTGACCACGGCGAGGATCACCATGCTGGTGATCACGATGCCGCGGCCGCGCATCCTCTTCGGCATGCGCAGCACGCGCACGGCCAGGGTGGGGGCTGAAGAGGTCATCGGGCACCAGCTCCTGCGGCGGATCGCGGGTCGATCCAGGGCTCGAGGATGTCGATGATCGCGTTCACGACGACGAAGGCCGTGACCACGAGCAGGACGATCGCCTGCACGACGGGGAAGTCGAGGCGGTCGACCGAGCCGACCAGGAGCGAGCCGATCCCGGCGAGGCCGAAGGCCTGCTCGACGATGGAGCTCGCGACGATGAGGCCGGCCACGAGCACGCCGGACACGGTGAGGATCGGGCCCAGCGCATTGCGCAGCACGTGCCGGCGGACCACGGCGAGGCGGGTGATGCCGCGCGAGGTGGCGACCTCGACGTGTTCGCGGTTCAACTGCTCGACCATGGCCGAGCGGGTGACCTTGCCGACGAGCACGATGAACACGATCGCCAGCGCGATCGACGGCAGCACGAGGTGGTAGACCATGTCCCAGAATCCGGATCCGGATCCGAATGAGGGGAACCAGCCCAGCTGCACCGAGAAGATCGCGATCAGCACGATGGATCCGACGAACGAGGGGATCGCGCCCAGCACGGTGAGCGAGATGAGGATCCCGCGGTCGGCGGCGCGGCCCTTGTTCAGGGCGGCGATCGTGCCGCCGACGAGCCCTGTGACGGCGATGATCGTGCCGGCCATCACGACGAGCATGAGGGTGACCGGGAGGCGGTCGCCGAGCACGGCCGTGACGTCCTGGCGGAACTGCAGGGAGCGGCCGAAGTCGCCGTGCAGCACGCCGGCGATCCAGCGCACGTACTGCTCCCACGGCGGCAGGTTCAGCCCGTACTGCGCGGTGACGTCGGCGATCGCCTCGGGCGACGGCTTGCGGCCGCGCAGGAGGAAGCGGATCGGGTCGCCGGGCACGAGGAACCGGGAGAAGAAGACGAGGAGCGAGGCGAGGAAGAGGGTGAGCAGCAGCCCGCCCAGCTTTCCCGCGACGCGGCGGAGAGTGCTCATGGCGTCACCTGTGGGTCTCGGCCGACTTCCGGAGCGACGCGGGTGCGCGTCGCTCCGGAAGCACGGCTCATCGGGTGGGGGTGGACAGATCAGCGCTTGCCGAGCGCGTCAGCGCTTGCCGATCTGGGCCGCCCACGGGTAGTAGAGGAACGCCATCGACGGGTCGAGGCCCGTGATGCGCTTGCCGAGGAACAGCGGCAGCGGGCCCGTCGCGAGCGGCAGCCAGGGCAGCTCCTCGTTCGCGATCTGCTGGGCCTTGGCGGTCAGCACGCTGCGCGCGGCCGGATCCATCGTGCCGACGGCCTCGTTGACGGTCTTGTCGAACTCGGGGTTGCTCCAGCCGCCGTAGTTGCTGAAGTCGCCGGTGCGCAGCACGCCGTACATCTCCAGGGCGTCCGGGCTGGAGAGGTACCAGACGGTGTAGAACAGGTCGACGCCCTCGCGTGCGCTCGGGTCGCTGAACAGTGCGGTGTACTGCGCGGGGCTGACGGTCTTGATGGTCAGCTTCAGGCCGATCGACTGTGCGGCCGCCATGGTCGCCTGCGAGACCACGGAGAAGTCGTTGCCGATCGGCGCGGTGACGTAGACGAGCTCCTTGCCGGTCGCGCCGGCCTCCTCGACGAGCTTCTTCGCGGCCGCGACGTCCTGCTTGTAGTGCGTGATGTCATCGAAGGCGGTCTTCTTCGCCGCATCGGTGGCCGTGCCCCACACCAGCTTCGTGGTCAGCACGTCGCTGATCTCGCCGATGCCCTGCGACGCGCCCTTGAGGATGCCGGGGCGGTCGAGCGCCATCATGAGCGCCTTGCGCACGCGCTTGTCGCCGAGCGGACCGCCCAGGTTGCTGATCACGAGGTTGCTCGTCGCCGAGGACGGTGCGTACAGCACGTCGCCCTTGCCGGAGGCCTGCAGCTGCGGGGCGGATTCCATCGGGATCTGCCAGGATCCGTCGACGCTGCCCGACTTCATGGCGTTCACGCGCGCGGTGGCGTCGGGGATGATCGCGAACGTCATCTTCGCCGCCTTCGCGCGCAGATCCTTGTCCCAGTAGCCGTCGTAGCGCTCGAGCGAGAGCGACTCGCCCGACTTCCACTGGGTCAGGGAGAACGGACCGGTGCAGTTCACGCCGCCGGTCGAGTTTCCGTAGTCCTTGCCCTTGGCGGCCAGGGTCGCCGCCGACTCGATCACGCCGGCGGATCCGCCCATGCCCTGGTTGAACTGGGAGTCGGGGATCTTGGTCTTGACCGTGACCTCCATAGGGCCGGTCTGGGTGATCGATTCGACGTTCTGGTAGACCGAGAACCAGGCGGATCCCACGGACGGGTCCATGATCCGCTGCATCGAGGCGACGGCGTCCGCCGCAGTCAGCGGGGTTCCGTCGTGGAACGTCACGCCGTCGCGGATCTCGTAGACCCAGGTGAGCGGGTCGGGGTTGCTGAAGCTCTTCGCGAGTCCCGGGCTCAGGCTGTAGTCGGGGTTCAGGCGCAGCAGTGACTCGCACACGTTGGCGAGCACCTGGTTGTCCGGGTAGTCGAACGCGTACGCGTAGTCGAGCGTCGCGGGCTCGGCATACAGCGCGAACGAGAACGAGTCGATGTCACCGGTCGGCTTCGCGGTGGTGGTGGTCAGCTTCCAGTCGGCGCCGGCGGATCCGGTCGACGTGCCGCCCGCGCTGCCGGAGCAGGCGGTCAGCGAGGTGGCGGCGATCAGGACCGCGGCCCCCAGCACCGCGGCGGAGCGGTGACGGGCGGCGACGCGGGAGAGGCGGTTTCGGGTCATGACAGCTCTCCTTCGAGCTCGGTGCGGGAGGTGTTCTCGGTGCGTGTCTCGGCGATGGCGAGGGCGGTCTCGGCGGCGTGCAGCAGACGGCCGTCGATCCAGGTCTGGGTGACGCGGCTGGTGTGGATCTCGCCGGCGGGAACGTCGAACGGAGACGGATCCAGCACGACGAGGTCGGCGCGGTAGCCCGGCATGATGCTGCCGGTGTCGTGGTCGCGGTGGTTCACGTACGCGGTGCCGGAGGTGTAGGCGGCCATCGCGGTCGCGAGGTCGAGGCGCTGGTGCGCGCCGCCCAGGGGCTCCCGGTCGGATCCCGGGGTGGTCCGGTTGACGGCGATGTGGATCGCCTCGATCGGAGCGGCGCTCGAGACCGGCCAGTCGCTGCCGGCCGCGAGCCGCACGCCCGCCTGCACGAAGTCGCCGAACGGGTACTGACGTGCTTCCTGTCCTTCCTGAAGGAACGGCAGGGTGAGCTGGTCCAGCTGGTCCTCGTGGGTGGCCCACAGCGCCTGGATGTTCGCGATCGCGTCGAGTTCGGCGAAGCGCGGCACGTCCTCCTCCGCCACGATCTGCAGGTGCGCGAGGTGGTGGCGGCCGTCGGTCGGACCGTTCGCGTCGCGCGCCTGCTGCAGCGCGTCCAGCGCCTCGCGCACGGCGCGGTCGCCGAGCGCGTGCATGTGCACCTGCTGTCCGGCCGCGTCGAGCGCCGTGACGTACTCGCGCAGTCGCTCCGGGTCGATGAAGCTCAGCCCGTGGTTGTGAGTGTCGTGGCCGTGCGCGTCGCGGTAGGGCGTGAGCATCGCGGCAGTGTGGTTCTCGGCGACGCCGTCGACCATGATCTTGGTGGTGCCCACCTCGAGCCGCTCCGGGGATCCGAGGGCTGCGACGCGGTGGCGCTGCGCGACCATGTGCTCGACCTGCTCGATGCCGCCGTCGCGCTCCCACCACTGCGCGCCGGTGACGTGCACCTGCAGCGTCCCCTCGGCGAGGGCCTTCTCGTATGCGGGCAGAGGATCGGCGATGCCCGCACCGCCGCCGCCGACCATGGCGTCCTGCCAGCCGGTGATGCCGAGCGCGACGAGCTCTTCCTGGGCGCGGAGCAACCCGCGGTAGCGCAGGTCCTCACCGATCTCGGGCCGGACGGCGGCGAACAGATCTGCCGCGCCCTCGTGGAACGTGCCCGCGGGGTGGTCGTCGGCGTCGCGGATGACCACGCCGTCAGCGGGATCCGGCGTCTCGGCGGTGATGCCCGCGCGAGTGATCGCCTCAGTCGACGCCCACACGCTGTGGTGGTCGCGGCTGGACAGCAGCACCGGGCGGCCCGGGGCCGCGGCGTCGAGCAGCTCGCGCGGCGGGTTGCCGCCGGGGAAGCAGTCCATCGACCAGCCGCCGCCGAGGATCCACTCCTCGTCGGGGTTGGCATCGGCGTAGGCGCGGACGGCCGCGACGGCCTCGTCGGCGCTCTCGGTGCCGGTGAGGTCGCACTGCAGCAGCTCGACGCCGCCGCCGACCGCGTGGATGTGGGCGTCCTGGAAGCCGGGGCTCAGCAGGGCGCCGCGCAGGTCGATGAGCTCGACGGTTCCGGCGGGCTCCGCACCCAGGACGGCGGCGAGCTCGGACTCGGACACGATGCGCTCGATGCGCTCGTCGCGCACGATGACGGCCTGGCCGAGCAGGGGGGATCCGGATCCGGTGAACACCGATCCGCCGTGGAAGACGCGCGTCGTCATCATCCGCCTTTCGTCGTTGAAGCAAGGGGGGTTGAACCCGCAGGGCGGCGGGATCGCGATAACGCTAGCCAGCGTCAAGAGTGATGTCAACAGTGTTGACAGGATTGATGTCCGAACCGATCATGAGGCGTGCTACGCGTGGCACGATAGAGAGCGGAGAGGGGCGATGCCCGTGAAGAAGAGCAGCCGGATCGCAGCCGTGGCAGACGGCGGGACGGCGTCCGTGCGCGCCCGTCTCGACCCCGAGACGATCATCGCCACGGGTCTGGAGCTTGCCGCGACCCGCGTGACCGCGATCTCGGTGCGCGAGCTCGGAGCGCGCCTCGGCGCGGATCCGACCGCGATCTACCGGCACTTCCGCAGCAAGGACGAGCTCATGCGCGCTCTGCTCGACGAGGTCACGATGCGCGCCCTGAACAGTGTCGATGTGCCTGTGGAGGACTGGCAGGGTCGGCTGCGTGCCCTGGCCACGGCCACGCTCGACCTGTACTCCGAGTACCCCGCGGTGGGTGCGGAGGCGACCACGTTGACCACGCACGGACCGGGCGAACTCGGCGCGATCGAGCTCATGCTGCAGGCGTTCACCACGGCCGGCCTGAGCGCCTCCGACGTGGTCCGGCATTATGCGCTGCTGGCTTCGCACGTGCTGTCCACCGCCGCCGGCATCGCCAGGGCCAGGGCCGTACGCGATGCGGACGAGGTCGACGGGCCGTGGTTCGATGAGCCGCCGCTCGCGGATCCGCGCCGATACCCGCTCCTCGCCCAGAACACCGTGGCGCTGGCGTCGCTGCGCGATCGGGAGCTGTTCTTCCTCGGCGTGGATCAGATCCTCGACTCCGCCGAGCGCGCCGCGGGCTGAGCATGCGGCGGGCTGAGCGCGCCGCGGACTGTGGCTGGCGGCCCCGCGCCGTGGCAGGCGGCCCGCGGATCCATCTCGTTCAGGTCGCAGTTTCTGCTCCGACTGGGGGCCTGGAACAGCAGAAACTGCGACCGGAAGCCGCGTGGTTGTAACGATCTGCACATCATGTGACGATCCGCATGCGTGTTGACGTGGATCCGTGTGCTGATCGTCACAACGTGTGCGGATCGTGACAGGTCGGATCTGAGCGTGTCGCCGGCGGAGCTCGCGGCAGCCAGAGGGTGCCCCCGGCTAAGGGCGCCCGCGGCTAAGGGCGCGCCGCAGTCTGAGCACGCGGCAGCCAGAGGGCGCGGGTCAGGTCCATGTCGCCGGATCCCCCTTGCTCACTGGTCGCGAATTGCGGCTTCGCGTGCGTGAGAGGCGCAATTTGCGACCAGCGAACGGGCCTCGGGATCCGGACTTGCGTGGTGACTAATTTTGTGACAAAACTAGTTCGCGACGGCGAGGACGCCGGGAAACGGGAGTGGATCGATGCGGATCGGAATCATCGGCGCGGGGATCGGCGGGCTCGCCACCGCGCTCAGCTTGGAGGCCGCCGGCTTCCGCGACATCACCGTGCACGAGCGCACGGACGAGATCCGCGGGCTGGGCGTCGGACTCAACCTGCTGCCGCACGCGATCCGCGAGCTGACCGAGCTCGGTCTGCGTGATCGTGTCGAGGCGCTCGGCATCGCGCCCGAGACCCTCGTCTACATGAATCGCTTCGGCCAGCACATCTGGAGCGAGCCGCGCGGACTCGCCGCGGGCTACCGCTGGCCCCAGCTCTCCGTGCACCGCGGGCGGCTGCAGCTCGCCCTGCGCGACGCGGTCGTCGAGCGACTCGGCGATGTGATCCGGCTCGGCCATCGCCTCGTGGCCGCCGAGAGCGGCGATGACGGATCCGAGACTGTGCACTTCGCGACGGCGGACGGCGAGATCGCGGAGACCTACGACCTCGTGATCGGGGCCGACGGGATCCACTCCGCCGTGCGTGCGCTGCGCTACCCGGCCGAGGGCGCTCCGCCGTGGAGCGGGCTGACGCTGTGGCGCGGAGTCTCCGAGGCCCCGGTGCTCGTCGATGGGCGCACCATGATCATGGCGGGCGACGGCGAACAGAAATTCGTCGCCTACCCGCTCGGCGTCCCCGAGAACGGCCGTCAGCGACTGAACTTCATCGCGGAGCGACGCGGCATCGGCCACCCCGACGCGGACTGGAACCGCTCGGTGGATCCGGGGCCCATCGCGGAGCTGTTCGCGGACTGGGTGTTCGACGGACTGGATGTACCGGCGATCATCGCGAATGCCGAGGAGATCCTGGAGTACCCGATGGTCGACCGCGACGCGCTGCCGCAGTGGACGTACGGGCGCACCACCCTGGTCGGCGACGCCGCTCACGCGATGTACCCGAACGGCTCGAACGGCGGGTCCCAGGCGATCCTCGACGCGCGTACGCTCGCGTTCCACCTCGGCACCGCCGTGCAGCGGGCCACGGCGCAGCGCACGACGACCCAGGGCGCCACGGCGCAGCGCACGACGACCCAGGGCGCCACGGCGCAGCGCACGACGACCCAGGGCGCCACGGCGCAGGGTGATGCGATCGACGCGGCGCTCGCCGGTTACGAGGAGGCGCGCCGGCCCGCGATGACCGCGCTGCTGGCCGGCACTCGCGCGACCGGGCCCGAGCGGGTCATGCTGCTCGCCGCCGAGCGCGCCCCGCAGGGGTTCACCCGCATCGATGACGTGATCCCGCGTGCGGAGCGAGAGGAGATCGCGAACGCCTACAAGCGCGCGGCCGGATTCGACCCGTCGATCCTCAACGAGCGGTCCTCGCTCAGCGTCGGGGATCGGGCATGAGCGGCCGGTCGCCCACTGCGGCTGCGGCCGCCTCCACCGCTGCCGATCCCGCGCCCGCTCCCGGCTTCGACGCGGAGAGCCGTCTCGCCGCGGTCATCTCCCCGCTGCGGCGCACCCTGCTGACCGCAGCGCGCGAACGCGGCGATCTCCCCGACATCCCCGATGCGCAGATCGAAGTGGTGCGCGCCCTCCTGCCGGCCTCGGGGGAGGCGGAGCGGGGTCCGGCCGAACTCGCCGAGGCGCTGCACCTGAACAGGTCCACCGTCAGCAACCTGCTCGGCGCGATGGAGGCCGATGGCCTCGTGCAGCGGCGCCGGGCCACCGGCGACGGCCGTCGCGTGGTCGTCGCCCTCTCGCCGCGTGCGATCGATCTGTTCGGACGCTTCGACCAGGCCGCGGGTGAGATCCTGCGGGACGCGCTGGGCAGCCTGGACCCGGCCGACCGCGCCGCCGTGGCCGCTGCTGTCCCGGCCCTCGAGCGCCTCGCCGCCGCGCTGCACGGAGCGGACCGATGAGCGACTTCTTCGCCGAGCTGCCGCAGCCCCGCTTCGAGCCGGCCTTCGACGTCACCGTTCACGTGGGCCCGCCGCGCGACCACGGCGTCACCTCGGCCGGCCACCGCCGGGTGGTGCCGATCCTCGGCGGGCGGATCGCCGGCGACCTCGAGGCCGAGATCCTTCCGGGCGGATCCGACCGGCAGCTGATCGCGCCCGACGGCACGATCGGCATCGACGCCGAGTACACGGCCGTCGCGGCTGCCGGACCGCTGCTCATCCGCACCCGCGGGGTGCGCGCGGGCTCAGACGAGGTGCTCGCGCGGCTGAGCCGCGGCGAGACGGTGGATCCGGATGCCTACTACTTCCGCACGACCTTCGAGGTCGAGGCAGCGGCTCCCGAGTTCTCCGGGCTGCAGCGCACGCTGTTCGTCGCCGTGTGCCGTCGGGACGGATCCGAAGTCCGTTACCGGGTGCACCGGATCGCCTGAGCCGGCGGCTGCGGATCTCGGCGATGCGGCCTCAGGCCGGCAGCAGCTCCCCGACCAGCTGTTGGATCCGCCGGCGGATCTCGTCGCGGATGGGGCGGACCGCCTCGATGCCCTGTCCGGCCGGGTCGTCGAGCGTCCAGTCCTCGTAGCGCTTGCCGGGGAAGAACGGGCAGGCGTCGCCGCAGCCCATCGTGATCACGACGTCGGAGTCCTGCACGGCCTCCGTCGTGAGCACCTTCGGCTGCTCCGCGGCGATGTCGATGCCGAGCTCCGCCATCGCCGCCACGGCCACGGGGTTGATCTGCGTGGCGGGGAGAGATCCGGCGGAGCGGACCTCGATCCGGTCACCCGCGAACTCGCGCAGGAATCCCGCGGCCATCTGCGATCGGCCGGCGTTGTGCACGCAGACGAAGAGCACGGCAGGTGTGGCTTCGGCGCTCATGTTTCTCCTCGGATCTGCGTTCAGCCTACGGCGACCAGGCGGGTGCCGGTCTGCAGGACGGGGGTGCGCAGCAGGTTTCTAAGGGGAGCCGGCCGTCGCACGAATATCTTGACAGCCGGCATCGGAACCCCGCCGGGCGGATACGACTGCGACCCGTGAAAGCTGGTTCCGTCGATGGCTCAGAACGGCGCGTTCGCGTCGGGTGGTGGATCAGGGTCTTCGATGGTGAAGGTGACGGGTGCGGGTGGTTTGTCGATGTAGGTCGCGCCGCTGGGGCTGGTCCATTCCAGGACGCCCGCGCCTTTTTGTTTCACGGTCCACGCGGTCTGGTGCTTCAAGACGTGGTGACGTCGGCAGAGTCCGCCGAG